>CAZQCL010000044.1:0-12683 GCA_964592435.1 uncultured Oscillospiraceae bacterium | reverse complement strand
ACTGAGCTTTTGTAAATACAGATGCAACACCTTTACTGATTTGCATGATGGCCATCGAAGTAATAAAGGAAGGAACGCCCTTATATGCAACAAGATACCCGTTTAATGCACCATACAGCATTCCAATCACGATACTCGCGATTAGGCATAGCCAAAGCGGCCAGTGAAAATGTGTCAAAAGATAACCGGACATAATGGCTGCACAGAACATAACAGGTCCAATGGAAAAATCAATACCGCCGGTAGCAATAACAAACGTGACTCCCAAGGCTAAAAAACCAAGAAAATATGCATAATTCATTGCACTCAATATCCTGTTGTAGCTTACGAAATTATCAACGAATAAAGCAAAAAAACCGTACATAATTAATAAAACCAAGCACAGGACGATTCGATTAAAACCTAATGTCTTTACTAATGAGTTTTGCTTAATCTGATACACATTTCCCCTCCTGTATCTGTGTTGAACGAATACTTCAAATAAATTCGCACACTTGACTGGCGTATATGTGTTTCAATAGCCTACTGTAATATTAAGAAAAACTAATACTTAAATGAATATGAAATCTTATAAAGATATATCGAATTCCTATAAGGAATATCCCGGTATAAATATCTACTATAAATTCACAAAAAAATACTCCCAACTGGTGTCAGGAGTATTCCGGTTGTATATTGATTTAATTCAGTCTGTGAAGGGAAACAAAAGCTTCTGGTTTTCGGGATCATACATGTTATCTTTATCTATTGCTTTTAAACCGGTATTGTATCGTTTTGGAAGACTTTTACCATCAATAGCGTCAATAGCATACTTAATTCCCAGGTAACCCATGCTAAAAGGATTCTGAACGACAAGGGACTGTATCACGTCCTTTTCCATAAAGCTGATTTCTTCCGGGGTGCTGTCGAGTCCAATGACTTTCACTTTTCCCGCCATGCCGAGTTTATCCACGGCTCGTGCAGTTCCTGCCGTACCATAAGCATTTGTGCAGACGACCGCATCTAATTCCGGATACTTATGTATGAGATTTTCCACAAGCTGCTCCGCAGTATCTTCATCAGAGTTACAGTATTCAGCTGATAATATCTTGATCGAGGTATGTTTCCCAAGGCTTTCGAAAAGGCCTTCGTCCCTTTGGTCTGAAGAAGCGGCGCCTTTCATAAAGCTCATGACGGCTATGTTACATTTATCCCCAACCTTATCTACCAGTGTTTCACCCAAAAGCCTTCCCGCATCAACATTATCCGTTCCTATAAAGCTGTGTATCTTGTCCGAGTTGATGTCCGAATCAATAACGATTACGGGAATATCTTCCCTTACAGCTTTTTCTGCAACGTTAACCAGCCTGATATAATCGCTTGCTGCAAGAACCAGCGCATCCGACTTCTCGGCGATAGCCTTTTCCACCATCCTAATCTGCCCGGCAATATCTTTTTCATCCGTCGGTCCGCCAAAATCAACATTAACCGCAAATTCCTTCCCTGCGGCCAGCGCTCCCATCTTAACCACTGTATAAAAACTGGCGTCCCGCTTTTTTACAATGACTTTGATATTTGTTTCTTTTTCCTGATCGGACAGCTTTCTGTCTGCACATCCTGATACCGAAGAAGACAGGCAAAGGGCTAACAGGACTGACAGCAGCTTATTAAATATTCTCATACCTGACTCCATTCCCGGGGCTGGTCGCAAGCTTCCGCTTGCTGCTCGCCCATGCATCCGGAATCATCCAATGGTATCCGAATGATTACCGTGGTTCCTACATCAAGTTCGCTCTCTATCTCAAGACCATATCCGGTTCCATAACAAAGCTTTATTCTTTCATTTATATTTTTCAACCCTACTCCACCACTGTGAGCGCTCATCGGCTCCCTGTCCAGAATAGTTTTCAGAACCTCAGGTTTGATACCGTACCCGTTATCTGTCACACGATAGATGATATTCCCCTCCTCAATGTTAACAGAAATTTTGATGTAACCCTTTTCCTGAATCTGATTTATCCCATGATAAATCGCGTTTTCAATAATAGGCTGAAGTATCAGTTTCAGTGTCTTTTGCCCAAGTGCTTCAGGTTGTGCCTCGATATGAAAGTCGAACTTATCTTTGTACCGCCTTTTCTGTATGGTCAGGTAGCTTGCAGCATGGTCGATCTCATCGGATACATTGATAATCACTCTCCCCTTACTGATACTGACCCTGAAAAGCTTTGCAAGTGCCGACACCATTGTCGTAACCCCATCGTAGTTTTGATTTTCGTTCATCCATATAATTGAATCAAGTGTATTATAAAGAAAATGCGGATTAATCTGCGCCTGTAATGCTTTAAATTCGCTTTTCCTCTTAGCTTCTTGTTCACTGATTATCTGATTCATCAATTGCCGGATCTTTACAACCATAAGATTAAAGGCCCTTGAAAGACGCATTACTTCATCATCTCCATTAACCTTTAGATTAATGTCAAAGTCCCCACTCTCAACTCTTTTCATTTCTCTCTCCAGCCTTTTGATCGGCTGAGATATTTTTGAGGAAATAAACAAAGATGCAAGGAATTCAAAGGCAATACCGAAGAACAGAATATATATGACAACATTACTTAGATATCTTTTGTTTGGAATCAGCTCATCAACATAACTTATACCTACCATTTTCCAACCGGTATAGCTTATGTTCTGAATTGTCATAATTCTTCTTTCTCCCTGGAAATCATCAAAGTAAGAACCGGTATTTTTACTGAGTGCTTCCATTATGTTCTCACTTTTCAAACCGGCATATACGATTTGCTGCTGCGGATGATAAACGATATTGCCCTGCTTGTCCACTATATAAATATATCCGCGCTTGCCCAGACTTACAAGGTTGCACAATTGCTCGATCGTGCTGAAATTCGTATCAACGATGATAACACAGGTGACAGGCTTGCCCTTCTCATGGAAAGTTACACTCCTGCACAGGGATACAACCCATGGCCGATTGTTCAGAAACAACCTTTGTACATGTGGAGATACATATATATATTCTGTCGGATTTTCAATCGCTTCTTTAAACCAATCCTGTTCTGCAACATGGTAATTAATGTTATAGTTTCCCGACGGATTGCTGAAAAGCAATTGGCCTTTGTCAGAGTAAACCGCCATGGTAACGATGTCTTTTCGAATCTGCGAAGTCACCTTAAGAAGGTCTATAAGCGAATTATTACTATCATAGGTGTCCTCATTCAGGTTGCTTTTAATCATACCGGAAATCTCGATCATTTCTTTCAAATAGGAATCAAGATTCAAATTTGCCTGGTACATGATCTGCTGTGTACTGAAGGCTGCATTTTTTTCTGCATTATCAGAGAAAATCCTATACAGGGAGAGACTTACGAACATCAGAGAAAAAACAGCCACAGCCGTAAAGGACAAAGTAATAACGGACTGGATACTGCTTACTTTCAGGTTAAGCTGTAAATGTGTATATATTCTTCCTAGTATATTGCGCAGCCGATTCATCAAGCTCATTGCTCCCTCTTTTGAAGGAATTGATTCCGATATTCCCTCGGCGACATACCGAAGTTCTTTTTAAAGAAATAGCTGAAGTAGTTAATTTCCGGGTAACCAATTCTCTCTGCGATCTGAAAGGTCTTCATTTCCGTTCTGCCAAGAAGCTCCTTTGCGACCTCCAGCCGGATTTTGACAAGATATTTAAGAAAGGTTACTTTAGCTTCTTTTTTAAAGATCATACTCAAATAAGACGGACTAATGTGCAGATAGTCTGCCACCTTCTGAATCGTAAGCTCATTATCTCCATAATTGTTCCTGATATAATCCTTTGCCTTTTCAACCAGCATTTCAGTAATGTTTTGTCTCTTGTTTGAGATATGCTCCATCAGATTGATGCATAGTTTTTCAACCCGGTTATGGACCTCATCCAATGATTTGTTTCTATATTCATCTTCATAGCATGTAAAGGCATTACCGAAGATCTCACCCGTATCCAGTTGGAAATCTCTTGCGAGTTTGTTGATTGAAACTGTGATCTCCATCAGGTACATCTGGCAGTCCCTAATGGAGGCCTTCATGCCGTAAATATCACTAAACAGTGAATCGACAGCCCTTTTAACATCATCCTTCGAACCAAATTTAATACTTGAAATCAGCGCCTTTTCTTTTCTTTCATCAAAGATGATATTATCTGTGGTTTGTGGTTCAAGATCTTCGATAAAGATGACCTTGTTCCCTCCTATGATCAGCTTGTACTCCAGTGCGGTAAGCGCCGTATGGTAAGGCTCCCTTAATTTTGCCAAAGAATAGCCCAATCGTCCCATGCCGACTGTAATGCTTATCTTAAGAAACTTTTCAACATTTTGCCGTATTTCCTCCAGAACAGCAAGGGTTCTGCCAAATACTGAATTTCTTTCGCAGTCTCTAAAGCCTGCTATGATAACAAGGTTGTCCTCATGGTAAAACACCTCGCCGAAGGAATGCTTTTGCATAATTTCTTTTGAGATGTTCAGAACAGCATATTTGACCAATTCCACATCATTTTCTTCAAAAACATTGTTTTTAAAGCTTGTTGTATCTATGTTAGCCGCAGCTACCGAAAAGATATCACCGTCAAGCTTCAGGCCGTATTCACAGACCCGCTTTTCAACTTCATTTTCCTCAGGCCTGCCTGTTACAAGCAGAGTCAGAAATTTTTCCCTGATAATAGGCAAGCTTTCGTTATAATGCTTGCGGAGCATTACAGCGTCTTCCTTTTGAGTAATCTCTTCGTTAATTCTGCTTTCAAGCTTTCCAATCAGTTCATTTATGTCTTTAGGCATAACCGGTTTTAGAATATAGTCGACTACGCCATATTTTATCGCCTGCTGCGCAAATTTGAAATCATCAAATCCCGTCAGGATGACGGTTTTGACCGTAGGATAATTCTCCTTGAGAAAAGAGGCTAGTTCCAGGCCGTCCATGAGAGGCATTGTAATATCTGTAATAATGACATCGGGAACATTTTCTTCAATCAGATCCAGAGCTTCTCTGCCGTTTGAGGCTTCGCCCGCGATTTCGAAATTGAACCGATTCCATTCAATCTTCTGAATAATGCCCTTGCGTACTTCCTCCTCATCATCCACGATAATAAGTTTATGCATCGCTTCACCTCAAGAAAGGATTTGACACGTACCAATTCATCTAAGTATGGAAATATTTGCATTTATATTCATATCATGTTTTGACGATTTAGTCAAACTAACTGCCTCCGCTGCGAAAGCTTCAATCGCCTAGCGAAACCGCCTTTCAATATTTCCTGACTGCAATCATTTCCTGAGTGATTGTAAAACAGTCAAACCAGGTTTCATCGATATAATTTATCTGCTCAATCGGCTCCTCGCGCTGCATGCTTTTGATAATTCCGTCAACATATGCCCCCTGCAGCGGATTGCATTCCACATTCAGAGCAATTTTTTCCTCCAGGCAGTATTGGAGGCCGAGCCTTGTGGCATCAAAGGAGATTACAATTACACCGTCATTGGGATTACATCTCAGTCCCGCCTCCTCCATCGCGGCTATTGCGCCAAGCGCCTCGCCGTCGTTCTCGCAATATACGACATCAATATCAGTTGTCTGCTTCAGAATTGAGCCCATGACCTCGTATGCCTTAGCCCTTGTAAAATCACCGCATTCCTGCGAGACCATTTCCCATCTGGGATGCCGCTTGATAGCCTTGTCCAGCGCCTCTGTCCTTCCGATTTGCGCAGTTGAACCAATTGTTCCCTGAATATGAACTATGCGGACCGGTTCTTTTGTCCTGCCCTCCTTTTCCAAAAATTCCTCCAGCCAACTGACGGCGATTTCACCTTCTTCATGAAAGTCTGAACCGATATAAGCCGTATATAGATTCTTAACCTCAGATTCAATATACCGATCGGTCACAATAACCGGTATATTGGCTTCCTTGGCCTCTTGTAAAACTGAATCCCAGCCCGTTTCAACCTTTGGAGAGAACACGATATAGTCTACGCCCTGCTGAATGAATGTACGAATTGCCCTGATCTGGTTCTCCTGCTTTTGTCGGGCATCTTCAAAGATTAATACATATCCGTTTTCTTCCGCCAACGCCGCCTTCATGCTTTCTGTATTAGCTACGCGCCACTCTGATTCCGCGCCGACCTGTGAAAACCCGACCACTATGAGCTTGTCTTCGGGATCGTCTGCCAGGGGCAACGTTTCATCTATACAACCGCAAAGCAAAAGCATAAAGCATATGACAATAGCAAGCAGCTTCTTCATGTAGTCATCTCCTTGTCGCTTGTTTTCATGGGAATCGTCACGATAATTTTTGTCCCCACATCCGGTATGCTTTCCAGAGATAAACCGTATTCCGCTCCAAACAATATCTGAATTCTCTGGTTCACCGTCCTTAATCCGAATCCCTCGCGCTTACTGTCCGCCAGAGAAGCCCGCATCTCGTTTAAGCGTTCCCTCGTCATACCGCGTCCGTCGTCCGCTACCTCAAGAATCACTCGTTCATTCTCCACTTTGCCGGTCAAACGGATAAGTCCTTTACTTCGTCTATTCTTTACGCCATGATACAGCGCGTTCTCCACCAAGGGCTGCAGAGTAAGCTTCGGCAGCATGTATTTTTTCAAGTGATCCGGAATGTCTATTTCATAATCCATCAAATCCCGATAACGCATCTGTTGTATTTCCAAATAGCTTCGAATATGCTGCTCTTCTTCCTGCAGTGTAATGACATTTTTGCCCCGGCTCAAGGAAAAACGGAAATAATTTGAAAGACTTGCGACCATCTTAACCGCTCCGCCTATTTCACCCGACTCAATCAGCCATACGATAGTATCCAACGTGTTATATAGAAAATGAGGATTAATCTGCGCCTGCAGGAGGGCTAATTCAGTGCTTCGGCGCTGCTTCTCCTGCTCAGCGTTCCTGTCAATCTGCCATTTCAAACGCTCGACCATGCTTTCTATACCATACGAAAGAATTTGTACCTCCTCCACACCAGCCTGAATTGGCTTGGAAACCTGCAGGCTTCCCTTGCCAATTGCTTCGAGGCGCTCGCAGATCTTGTCGATTGGATCGACAATCCTGTGGCTTAGCTTTTTGGAATAATTCAAAAGAAAATAGAGCAGCACCAGTGACAAAACAACAACTAAACCCATTGAAATAATTACATTTTTAATCATGGTCGACTGTAAATCGTTCAAATGTACCGCTTCGTAATAAAGATAGGTATACATAAATCTCTGAATCAAATCCGTTATGATATAGATGTTGTTCTCCAACTGATCCACACGAGAATCATAATCCTCCGTTTCAGCAATCTGTTGCATCTTTTTCTCAAGATTTTGGCTTAAATTCAGTACGCTGTTGATTGCACGTATGCTATCCTTTTGAGTCGTAGTATCGATCAGCTTCTGTGCAATTGTCTTCGCAGACTGCACCTCCTCGATTGGCAAGCCTTCCGAATACTGGCTGTCAATCACATAATAGTACATCTTCAAATCCACATCGTCCTTAAAATTCTGGTTGAAAGTCGAAGCAGTTGTAACGTTGCTGAGGATCGCATTATATCTTAGCGCATACACAATAACGAAGAATGCAAGCGCAATAATGACAATCATCAGTGGTATCGCCACTATCAGGATCATCTTCCAGAGCCTGCTGTGCATTTTAATTTTCTTTTCTTCCCGCATGTAATTAGCGTTCACTTACCTTAATCCTTTTCGATAATCACTGGGTGTACAGCCTGTAACCTTCTTGAACACAAAGCTGAAATAATGTGGATCCTTATATCCGACGGCAAAGGCTATTTCGCTCAGCCGCCTATCCGCTTGGTGAAGCATGCGTTTGGCTTCGTCGATTTTTTTGGAGGTAATGAATTCTGTTAAGGTTTGCCCGACTTCCTGGCTGAATATTGCCGATAGGTAGTTTGGGCTTATATTTACTTTTTGAGCTACTTTATCAAGGGAAACTGACACATCGGAGTAGTGCTTATTTATAAAATCAATAGCATGTTTTAATATGTCGTGCTGCTGCTTTGTACTTTCCAGGTCGCGCAGCTCAATTGCCTGTCCCATGACCTGGCGTGCGTACCTGCGCACCTCTTCCGGTGTCGATACACATTCATTGGGCCGAAGCTCCAGTGACCAGAAGCTGTCTGCCCGACAGCCAATGGAATCCAGATACTTTACTGCCGCGAAGTAAATTGTCATGGTCAGATACCTGCAAAATAAGGGCATTGCAACAGCTTCATCTCCGGCATTTTGAAGCAGTTGACCAATAAATTGGTCGATTTCTTTTTTCTCTCCGCTGCTCAAAAACTTCCTGATGCGCTCCTGATCAATATCATTCTTTTCTATATCCGTTTGCGAAATATTCTTTTTCCGGAAATCCCGTATAACTTCTTCTGTTAGGATATGCTCCTGAGGGCATAGATAACGGTAGGATAAAATGCGACTTGCCTGTGCAAAACATACCGGAATAGCACCCAGCCGTGATACCGGCGTGCCATGTGCTATATACCAGCCCACATCGTGCCCTGCTATAGCACATCGATTTTGGATGCTTTCAATGCAGTTGCCGGTCAGCTGTACAATATCTTCCTTCCTTCCCTTAACCAAAACGGCGTAGGTTGTGATGTTCCAGCGGAATAGAATCAATTCGGGATTGCTGATGATAAGCTGCGTAACCTTGTCCTGCACCACAGCGAGAGTTTCCGTATAGCTTTCCGGCGTGCTGGCGTCATATTCGGCACTACTCAGCGAAAAAAGCACAATATTGTAGAAGGGCGCGTTTATGTCAATGCCCATCGCCTTCGCTGTTTCGGAGATTTCCGACACGCTTAGTCCTCCGGTGACGATCTGCTCAAAAAAGTTTCTCCGTGAGAAATCCTCGTACTCCTGAGCCTCTTTCCTAAAGCTTTCTATGTATTCCTTCCGGCGCTGTTCGCCCTCCATTTTTTCCCGCATTTCAAGCAGAATTTCCACCATTTTTTCCTTTATAATCGGCTTGAGCAGGTACTGCTCTACACCGGTGCGGATAGCTTGCTGGGCATAAGAAAAATCATCATATCCACTGATGATTACGATTTTTGTTCCGGGCAGTTCTTTGCGAACCAGCTCAATCAAAGCCAGCCCATCCATGAAGGGCATTTTGATATCGGTAATAAGAAGATCGGGTTGTATCTGACGAATCATGGGTAACGCAAGTTCTCCGTCTGAAGCATCGCCGGTATAAATAAAGCCATACTGCTCCCAATTTATGCTTTTACGTATGCCTTCACGAACCACAATCTCATCTTCGACAAGAAAGACCTTAAACATGCTGTATCTTCCCTTTCACAGACGTTGGACTACGATGGAATGAATTCCCTGAACACACATATGATAGCATTTTAACAATCATATTGTCAACAAAACTCAGTAGTTGCTGTTAGCTTTCAGCTTTAATTTCTACCTGACTTGAGATTTTTTAACCTCGTATCCCAGTGCGGTGATGGCCTTTTCCACGTCTTCAATTGATACTTTTTCATCGTCAAAGTCAAGCTTCACTTTGCTTGAGTTAAACATCACCTTTACACTTTCTTTATCCACACCGTTCAAAGCCTTTGTTGCGTTCTCAATCTTTTGCATACATGATGGACAGGTTAATGTTTCTAATTGTAGTGTTGCTTTTTTCATCCTTCATCTCTCCCTTAACTAAAAATAATTTACGCCTGATTTTCTGTAATCCCCAATCTTTAGTACTGTGGTCTTTAATTTCCTGGTCTTTTAATGCTTCAGCCTGTAGCGAAGAAGCCGCATTCCATTCAAAATTACCGCTAATATGCTTGCTTCGTGTACCAACATGCCGATTGACATGTTCATCCATTCACTGAAGAATACGCTTGCCAGCAAGACTAACACAACCCCTACTGCAATAATGATATTTTGGAGCATGTTTGCAGCTATTGCTTTTGACAATCCCAGTGCATGCGGCAGGCGGCTAAAATCCGAATTCATCAAAACCACATCCGAGGTCTCAATTGCTACATCTGTCCCGCCTCCCATTGCAATTCCTATCTGAGCCAGTGCAAGTGACGGGCTGTCATTTACTCCATCACCAACGAATGCGACAATCTGTCCCTTAGCTTTTAGCTCTTCAATATGTGCCGACTTATCTTCCGGCAGCATATGCCCATGAGTTTCTGTCAATCCCAGCTCCCGAGCTACTAAGTCGACTGTTCCCTGATTATCCCCCGATAGAACTACAAGGTTTTTAACTCCTAGCCTCTTCAGCTTTCGAAGGTCTCCCTTTACGCCAGGACGGACTTGGTCACGGATACCCATTAACGCCTTTAGTTCATCATCTATCGATGTGAGAACCAGTGAGTTCCCATTAACTTCAAACCTGGCGATATCCTCACGAGCCTTTTCGTTCAATTCAACCTTCTCCTGCTCCATCAGTGCAACATTACCAACTGCGACTCTTCGCCCATCTACCTGAGCGACGATCCCGCCGCCCTTTACAACATCTGTTTTTTCAACCGTATATAACTTTGTATCTCCGATATGCTCTACAACAGCTTTAGCCAAAGGATGATCTGATTCCTTTTCTACACTTGCCAGGTAGCCCAATACCTCATCAACATTATCTGCATAGATTTCTTTGTCGGCCACCTTGGGATTTCCTACTGTTAATGTACCTGTTTTGTCAAATACTACTGTATCAACCTTGCTGAAATCGCTAATAACTTCACTGCCTTTGAGAAGAACGCCGTGGCGTGCTCCATTGCCAATGCCCGCAACGTTTGAGACAGGCACGCCGATAACCAATGCTCCCGGGCATCCCAGAACCAATATTGTAATTGCCAGCTCAATATCTCGTGAAGCTAACCACACAATTATAGAGAGAACTAAAACAGCCGGGGTGTAGTATTTTGAGAATCTATCAATAAAACGCTCGGCCTCTGATTTCGAATCCTGCGCCTCTTCAACCAGCTCGATTATTTTGCCGAAGGTAGTATCCTCTCCCACACGGTCAGCAACAATCTGCAGCGTTCCATTCTCCAAAATAGTCCCGGCATATACTCCCGCACCCTTCTTTTTGCCAACAGGAACAGATTCCCCGGTAATGCTTGCTTCATTAATATGACCTTCTCCTGTTAATACAGTGCCGTCAACAGGAACCTTTGCGCCGGTTTTCACAAGTAAGATATCGCCTATGATAACTTCATCTACCTCAACCTCTTCAAATTCGCCGTTTTCCATTTGCTTCAAGGCACTCTCGGGCGCCATTTCAGTCAGCTCTTTGATTGCGGAGCGTGTTTTATTCAATGTGCGCTGCTCCAAAAAGGAGCCGAATAAGAACAAGAAGGTAACAACTGCTGATTCCTCCAGATTCTTAATTAAAAATGCTCCAATTACCGCAATGGTGACTAAAACATCGATGCTGACGACCTTAACCTTTAGTGCCTGATAAGCCTGAATTGCAATAGGAGCAACTCCTAATATTGAGGCGATAGCCAGTGCCCACATAGCTATGACATGATTGCTAAACCCCAGCTCGCTGACAAACCCAATGACGATTAAAATAGCACTAATCAATGTTATATGATTCTTCTTGCTTAATATAAACCTTTGCACATTCTTCCCTCCTCTCCACTAAAAACAATTTTTAGTCGTCTTGGGAAATTATGCTTCCGTTTAAGCTTGATATGCTTTATCCACTTCGGCTAGCATTTTGTAAACAGCCTCGTAGCTTTCGCATACATCCCCCGGAACCGTGTAATCATCCGTAATTTCACGTAATTTGGCAAATTCCCTGCTTAATTCTGGTTTATTCGATCCTGTCTCTGTTATTTTTTCATTGATTGCATCAAATAATTTACGAACCTCATGGAATTCTGGGTGATTTCCCCCATGGACTCTTGCTACAATCGGTACATACTGCTTTAGTGTCCCCAAATGCTTTTCTTTTGCTTCGTCGAAAGTTAATTTATTTGTCATTTTCCTCCCTCTTTTCCTGCTTTCATCTTCCGGAATTATCCAAACTTCACTGTAATTACCGCATCTTAAACTCTGAATAGATGTGTTCGTATTCTTCCATAACTGCTGCCACATCTATATAAAAGCTCGTGTTTTCAACTACCTCATCGGGCAGGTTCAGCATCGGATTGTTCTTAAAGTCCTCTGGCAAAAATTCCGCAGCTGCTTTATTTGTGCTTGCAAACTTCGTTATATCAGAAATCCTGGCACTAACCTCCGGCTCCATTATAAAGTTAAGGAATTTATAGGCATTATCCTTGTTAGGCGCCTCCTTTGACATTACGAAGCCGTCTATATAAATAGGCATCCCTTCCACAGGGAATACCGGCTCAAGCCTCTCGTCGGCCGCCTTACCCTTAACTGCCTGGTTTGAATACATAAAGCCTGCGACTGCCTCCCCGTTTATCAAGGAGTCCTCCGGGGTGTTGGTTTCAAATCGCACAATATTATCTTTCAGCTCAAACAGCTTTTCTTTGGCCTCTTCTACTTTTGCGGGATCCGTCTCATTATACTCATATCCCAGAGTCTTTAAAACAAGCCCCATAATTTCAACAGACCAGTCAATTAGAACTACATTATTCTTTAGCTCCTCCTGCCACAAGTCCTTGTAACCTGTAATGGGGTCTGCTCCCAATTTCTCAACAGCCTCCGGGTTTACAAGCAAAA
>CAZQCL010000043.1:0-12690 GCA_964592435.1 uncultured Oscillospiraceae bacterium | reverse complement strand
TTGTATATTCTACTATTTAAGTACCGTAACTTCAACTGGAATAGGCAATTAAGGCTTTTGCAATGTAACCTTAATGCAGTTCAGCAGCACAATATATAGTGCTGCGGGACTTAAAACCTGTTACATCGTAAAATGCCCAATTGGAATGGGGACCTGCTTTAGAATATGCAAATGTGAAACGCTCCCCACAAATGTGAGAAGCGTCCCTACCCTAAAATCCTCATAAATAAAATTTGATTCTTGACTATTCCAAAGGCTCTAATCCATCTATTGAATCGACGTCCACAGGCATATCCTGTTCGGTTGATACAGCATTGTCTGTAGGATTATCCTGAATTACACTATCCTCTTCTGTAATGCCTGAAGCAGTCCCAGCCGCTTCCTTACTAATTAGCTGTACACTTCTGGGAAATACTGCATCAAACTTGAAGTTCCCCATAAACTCTTTTTGCGCCTTCCCATCAATTGTAAATTTAACTTTTTCGATTCCTTCTAATTCCGTAAGCGAATTCACTATCGAATAGATTGTCATCTTTTCAGCATCTTTCCCTCCGGGATGCTTTGTTTTAAACTCCTTTGACATATCGACAGTAGCAACCTTACCACTGATACTCACTGGGGAGTTCAACTTTGCTTCCTCGGGGACGGTTCTCCTAAATGTCTTTTCATCCGATGGCCCTTTTATTAATTCATTAATAACAATGGATGCAAGATCGCCCAGATTCTTTTTTGCTTCCGGGCTATCGACATATCTTATCTCCAATTTAAGTTTCGTATTATCTTTATTTGCAAAGTATAGGCGGACTGGTGTCTTGTCGGTTAATCTGCTGGCCTCAGCCTCCCCGATAATAATACTGCTCACTGGCCTGAGTTCTTCATCCGAATTCTCTTGTAATCCAAGCTTCTGCAGTGCACTGCATCCTGGCAACACAACTATTAAAAATACTGAGAGCATAATAAACAATATGGTTCTTTTCATTATACAGCCACCTCACAACTAATTCCCTCTAAGTTATTTCTATGCTGAGATAGCCTTTAGTATGCTCTGGCAGACTAATTTTGTGGCAAGAGTAACAAAAATTTACATCGCCTTAGTGTATCTATCGGCAAAGGAACTGGCACAGTAACTGTCCGGCTTAATTTTTGGGACAAAATTCAAGCCCTTGACCATTCCAACCATTTCATTTATGAGGGTTTTTGTCGGTCCTTTTGTACCAATGTCTATGTGAAATTCGAAAGTGATTCCCCTGTTTTGGCTGTTGGAACCAACTGCCTGTTTTATACGTTCCATTCTTATATCATCAAATAAATACGCCAGCTGCAGACTTGCGCAGGTCTCAAGATAAATTTTTTCTCTTAAATTGGTTACAGGTCTTTGCATATCCTGCCTGTGCAAAAAACCGATTGCACCCTTGCCTACCCTGTGAATAAGAATGCAAGATACAAACATGGTTCTGGATCCCACCTGCGAATCTGTACCTACGGAAATGCGGTAAGAGCTATCGGTATCGGCCTTGATGAATTCAATAATGTCACAGAACACCTGCTCAAAGTTGAGCCCATCTTTCCTCAGACTTCGAAAAATAGTATTTTCGTCGATTATAAGTGAATTTCCCAGTAACATAGATGTATCCTCCCGGCCCTCTAATCAATCCGTCATCATGCATCAGTAACAGCTTAATGGCACATATCCGACTTTTGGCCGGAGTAGGCAACCACGGCCAGCATGCTTTGGATATAGTGTACACCTAAAAACAAACCCTGTGAAGGTGCTCAAATCACAGGGCTTAATCTCCACAAATATTGAAAGCAGCATGAGCAAAGCTAACGCGTTTATAAAATAAAATTCGTAACCAGCTCATAAAGTCATCCCTTTCAAAATTCATAGCATTATATTAACATATGACAATTATAAAATCAATTAAGAAGATATTGGCTTTTGTCAATTCATGTGCGGCTTATAGCTATGAAGCTTTAGCAGGTGCATTCACTATGGTAGCGGTTAAAAAAACACGGTTGTTGACCTGCTATGCAATTAAAATCGGATAGTATATAATGAATGCAGGCTAATATATATGTAACAATTCATGTCTTTATCGGGGGATATTATGATAGTAAATATTATTGAAAGCATACGAAAAAATCCAATAATACCAGCGGTAAGAAGAGAACAGGATATTCAGGAGGCTTTGCTTAGCGAAGCTGTTACCATCTTTATTCTGAACGGCGATATTTTTAACATTAAAAAAATGGTTGATACTATAAGAGAAAGTGGTAAAAATGTTTTTATTCACATCGATTTTCTCGAAGGACTTGGCAGAGACGACCGAGCAATAGATTACATCGCAAAGGTAGTAAAACCAACCGGGATTATCAGCACTAAAAGCAATAGCATAAAATATGCAAAGAAAATAGGAATGTTTACTATCCAAAGGTTTTTCCTCATTGACAGCCTTTCATATGAAACTGCCATTAAGACCATTCATGCGATTAGTCCGGATATTGTAGAAATAATGCCTGCTGTCATGCCTACAGTGATATCAAGAATATGCCGGGATATCTCAACCCCCGTGATAGCGGGAGGTATGATACAAACAAAAGAAGAAATAATTGAAATTTTGAAATTTGGTTCAATAGCTGCATCGACAGGGAAAAAATCACTTTGGAACTTGTAGTATTGTATTGGAAGAAAAACTATGCTATTATTAATGTATGAATGTGCGGAGAATAGGAGTCACATTCAAGCGAGGACGCGACGCTCTTGTTTGGATGTGGCTTTTTTATTTATATATTTGAAGTATTAACAAAATTAAATAATCGGAGAATTGGAGTCGGATTTAGACAGGAGCATATAGCTTCTGATTGAGATTCGGCTTTTTTGTTTGCTCATATTTTATGATTGGAGGAGAAAATGTGGTTTATGATGTATTAGTCGTCGGAGCAGGGGTAATCGGTTCATTGGTAGCCAGAATACTATCATTGTATGAGCTCAATGTGTGTATGCTTGAAAGCGGAGCAGATGTTGCAGTGGGCAGCAGCAAGGCAAACAGCGGTATTGTACATGCCGGTTATGACGCTGTACCCGGCACCTTGAAAGCCTTGCTCAATGTGAAGGGCAACATATTATATGACAAGCTTTCCAGAGAATTGGATGTTCCGTTTAAACGGATCGGTTCACTAGTAATTGCATTCACAGAATCAGATATGGAGAAGCTGCAGATGCTTTATCAAAGGGGACTGGACAACGGGGTGAGCGATCTTAGAATATTACATTCCAACGCAGAAATTGCCCAGCTGGAACCCAATATATCCTCCGAAGCTATTGGCGCTCTTTATGCACCATCGGCAGGTATTACATGCCCCTATGAATTAACGGTTGCAGCTGCGGAGAATGCTGTTGAAAATGGTGCAGAGCTAAAGCTCGAAACTCGGGTAATCGGAGTAAAGTATAAAAATGACTTGTTCTATATTGAAACAAATAGGGGGACGGTTCTCTCAAAATATGTTGTGAACGCGGCAGGTCTTTACTCCGATGCTGTTGCGCAAATGGCAGGAGACCATAGCTTCAGTATTAAGCCCAGGAAGGGCGAATACATGCTCCTTGACAAAGGTCAGGGGAAAGTCGTGAACAAGGTGATCTTTCAAGCTCCGACCGCTTCAGGCAAAGGAATACTCGTTTCGCCCACAGTCGATGGCAATCTTCTGATTGGCCCAACGGCATCGGATATTGACGATAAAGAGGATCTTTCGACGACCGCCACCGGTGTGGAGGAAGTGATTAAGGGTGCCTTGAAATCTGTGCCTTCAATAAATATCCGGCAAGTAATCACCTCATTTGCAGGCTTGAGGTCTGTGCCATCTACAGGTGATTTCATTATAGGATATTCCACTAGCAATAAGAAATTTTTGCAGGTGGCAGGAATAGAATCCCCAGGCTTGACGGCAGCGCCGGCTATAGCGGAACATGTGGCAGAGTTACTGAAAAATGCGGGTTTGGAGTTTACACCTAAAATGGATTGCAAAATCGAACGAAAAGCTATCGTAAGGTTTAGCGGAGCATCAGACGATGAGAAAATTAAATTGATTAAAAGTAATAAGCTTTATGGCAATGTAATATGCCGCTGCGAAACAGTTACAGAGGCTGAAATTGTTGAAGCCATAAGGAGGCCTGCCGGTGCTGTTAATCTGGATGCAGTCAAACGTAGGACAAGAGCGGGAATGGGGCGCTGTCAGGGAGGCTTCTGTACACCACGGATCATAGAGATTCTTTCCCGAGAATTGGCTGTACCAATGGAAACCATCGTCAAAGATGAAAAAAAATCGCTGCTTTTAGAAGGTAGAACAAAGGAGGTTGAATAAATGAAAGAAGCCGACCTTGTTATAATAGGCGGTGGTCCGGCGGGAATGGCTGCCGCTGTTGAAGCCGCACGAAATGGCGTGAAAAATGTTGTTATTTTGGAACGCGATCATGCTCTGGGCGGCATATTACCCCAATGCGTCCATAACGGTTTTGGGCTGCACCTTTTCGGAGAAGAGCTGACAGGGCCTGAATATGCGGAAAGGTTTATCAAGCAGGTAACGGAGTCGAATATTGATGTCAAATTGAATACAATGGTACTAGATATTACCCAAAGCAGGATTGTCACTGCAGTAAACAGCCAGGACGGTCTTATGAAAATCAAAGCCGGTGCAATTATTTTGGCGATGGGCTGCCGGGAAAGAACTCGTGGAGCATTGAATATTCCGGGGACACGTCCCTCCGGCATTTATACTGCCGGGGCGGCACAGCGGCTCGTTAATATAGAAGGGTATATGCCCGGCAAGAAGGTAGTCATACTCGGCTCAGGAGACATCGGGCTTATAATGGCACGCAGAATGACCCTGGAAGGTGCGCAGGTTAAGATGGTATGCGAACTCATGCCTTATCCGGGAGGTTTGAACAGAAATATTGTTCAATGTCTTGAGGATTTCGATATTCCTCTGCGGCTGGGTCATACTGTGGTCAATGTCCATGGTAAGGAAAGGCTGGAAGGGGTTACTATTGCAAAGGTGGATGGGAAGGGCAAAGCAATTCCTGATAGCTTTGAATTTGTCGAATGCGATACGCTTTTGCTGTCCGTCGGCCTGATACCGGAAAATGAAATATCAAAAGATGCCTCAATTAATATCGACGATACAACAGCGGGGCCGGTTGTCAATGAATGTGCCGAGACTTCTACAGAGGGAATATTTGCATGCGGAAATGTGGTATATGTACACGACCTGGTGGACAATGTGACAAATGATGGCTACATAGCAGGTAGAAACGCAGCCGGATATCTTAGCAGAAAAACAAGAAGAGCAGCAAAGGCAGGCAACGGTATGCTGCGGGTAAAGCCGGGGCAAGGAGTCAGGTGCGTAATACCCCAACTGGTGCAAAGTCATTGTCAGGAGGATGTAGAGCTGTTCTTTAGAGTAGACGGTATTTATAGAGATGTTATGCTTGAAGTCAAAGCAGCTAATCAGACCATAAAGTCTGTAAAAAGGAAAATTACAGCGCCCGGGGAAATGGAAAGCATTATCCTTCCGAAGAATTTACTTCAAAGCATTGGGCCGGGTGAAATTGAAGTATGCTTGTCATCGCTTAAAGGGCATTTTGCGATGTAGCTTGTTTTGGTTCCGCAGCACAATATATTGCGGACATGTATGAAAGCTTGTCACTATATATTGTATAGCTAACCTATATTAAGGTTACATCGCAAAGGCCTTGCTTGAATGAAAGGGGGATCTATAATGGCACGGAATACGGAGTTAACATGTATTGTTTGTCCTCTTGGTTGTAAAGTAACAGTTCTCCGGGAAGACGACGGTAGTATTATCGAAATAAAGGGGCATAGCTGCAAACGCGGTCTAAGCTATGCGCAAACGGAGTGTTTGAATCCGGAAAGGGTCATCACTACCACCGTCAGAATGAAAGACGGACAGATGCCGCTTGTACCTGTGAAGACCGATAAAGCAGTTCCCAAAATGCTGATAATGAAATGTATGAAGATAATAAATAAAATTGAAGTAGAGAAACCCGTTAAGGTTGGAGATACCATATTGGAAAACATACTTGAAACAGGCGCAAATCTGGTTGCTACCGGGAACGCAACATGAGGGCAACATGAGGGCAACATGAGGGGGACTGACCCCTGCATTACCCCGCATCTCAAATAGTCAGCTTTAAATTTCGCTTGCCGGTCAATTGGTCATAGAAAGCGTGGCAAAGAGTGATATTAGCTATAAGCTTTTGACATAGTCTGCGATTGCTTTACCTGCTAATGCGCCCTGACCGACCGCAACTGAGATCTGCTTGAAGCTGCTGGCGCAGTCCCCTGCTGCAAAAAGGCCTTCCAGATTTGTCTGCTGATTACTGTCGGTTACTACAGTGTTGCCATCTGCCAATACACCAAGCTTGCGTGCAAAATCTATGCTCGAGGCGCTTTCATATGCCACAAATATCCCATCAATTTCTTCACTCGTACCATCAGTAAAATGAATCCTCTGCAAAAACTCCGCTCCATCAAGCTTAGATATCTGCCGGGTTTCTATTCTAAACTGTCTTGCTTCATCAACGTATTTACTGCTTAAATCTAACGGTTTGTCGTTAGTAAAAATAGTAATATCCTTTGTAAATGTCAGCAGTTCAATCGCTTCGCTTACCGCAAAATCCTTGTGTCCCAGCACACCGACCTTTAGATTGTTATAGAAAAAGCCGTCACAGGTGGAACAATAGCTCACGCCCTTTCCCTCGAATTTTATCAGATTCTCAATCCTTACTATTTTATTAGGCAGCCCTGTAGCAAGCAATAACGCTTTGCCCAAGTATTGCCCTTCAGCTGTTGTTACATTGAAATAATCCTCTTTATCAATCGAAATAACCTCTCCATCAACAAGCTCCGCTCCAAGCCGTTCTACCTGCTGCTCCCCGTTTGCCAACAAATGCTCACCGCTGACAGTCTCAGAAAATCCAAAGTAGTTGTCAATTTTGTCGGCCTTCATCAATCTGCTATCATTTCTTCCGATAATGAGTGTTTTTAAATTAAACCTTACTGTATAAAGAGCTGCTGATAAGCCCGCAGGTCCCTTACCTATAATAATAACGTCGTACATGGCGGAAATCCTTTCATATGTAGTCTTTTATCAATTATTCAAATATCGGTCAAATCAATATTAATGCCTAACCACTTATGTAATATTTTATCATATTATTAATAGTATACACTTATTCAATAATATGCAAACAATAAAACCGAATGTAAGTTGTAACAACAATCAGCTGGTTTTCATATTATGTCAATAAGGAAGAAGTTTTAGCTTTGAAAAATGTTTACCCTGCAAGGAGGGATAATATGTCAAACAAAGAATATTACTGTAGGACAAATGACTGTACGCTCCTTTTCTTTATACTGGTATTTTTGCTGCTTTTTTACGATAATAGCGCTATCGGTTTTCTAAGAACCGGAAAGCATTGTGTAAATACATGCAGCTCAGACGACTCGCTCCTGTTTTTTATACTGGTATTTTTAAAGCTCTTTTATCGCTGAATAAATTTATAAAATAGAGCTACAAAGCACAACAAGATTAAAGAAAAGAAAACTTCAAATAATATTACAGTAACATTTATATGATGGCCTTCATAGAATATAGATAGAATATATTGATATTCATATTGCCGGAGGCTGCCCTATGGCTTTTTCTGATAACTTGTCCAGAATGGTAAGAAAAATTTATGACGATGGGCTTGACGAGGTTCTGGTTTTTGCGATTATTTTTATCATCATTCTCATAACCGGGAATGGGTCTGACGATGGAGATAATTTCGGTATTGTGCCAATCGCAATTATTGCTGTATTTCTTTTGATTTTCTACCTTATGTATAGAACAGAGGAAGGTCGGCTCCAATAGCCTGCGAGCAGTTTTTATTTCATTAAATATTTTTATGGAGGTAGCTTTATGTCAAACAATCTCAATAAAAAATTGTCGGAACTATTAGGAAAAATGGATGATAAGGTGCTGCAGACTAAGATTAATGCCGCTGTTGAAATGCTTAGGAACGGCGACACGGATGATTTAGCAAAGAAACTTAATAAAGTAGATAAAAACGAAATCATATCGAAGCTCAATGAGATTGATGAAAGCCGGCTTAAGGGATTGAAGCTAAACAAAGCAGAATTACGCCAGAAGATGAGCAACATAGACTTGGATGCGGTAAAAAAAATGCTCGGAAACAATGGGCCTGAGATTATTGACAAAATTAAAGACATTATTGAATAAAACATGAATATATTATTAGTGCCTGGGGTTTGGAGGGATCAAATAATGAATGACAATCTTGGTGAAAAAGTTCAACAGATTGCGCAAGTTTTAAATCAAGAGGAGCTGCCCGATAACCTAAAGGAGCTTGTAGCCTTACTGGCATCATCCTTGAGCAAAAAAACAGACAAGGGGGACGGTTCTCACATAGAGGACGGTTCTCCAGAAAAAATTTATTCCGATGCCAATGACAATGAAAAAACAATAAGCTACAATTCAAATGCTAACTCAGATATGTTGAATAGCACCAGAGAAGCTATGGAGCGAATTAATTCGGCAAACGATCCGAGGATAAATTTGCTTCAAGCGATTAAGCCTTTTATGAATAACAAAAGACAAAATAAAATCAGCAACTGTATCCAGATACTACAGCTCGCCGGTCTAAGCAGATTGCTTAATGAACATGAAAAATAGGAGGGGTGACCTGGATGCCTTATAAAAGGCCAATACCCGGTTCAAAAAAATACATATCACCATTCTATAATCCGATCCCCACCTATTCAATGAATTTCAGTGGGGCTCCTTTGCACAAGGAAAAGAGCTTCTTTGGTATTCCACTCCCGAATGAAAAGGAAGTGCCATATATCAGCGGTACTAACATTGGTAGGAAAATCTCATCTCCGCTATCCGGTATTATCCGCTTCATACAGAAAAACATTAAAATTGAAGAAATCATTTTGATCGGACTTATTATTCTCTTGCTTGATGAAGCTTTCGAAGATGATCTTCTGCTCATCGCCCTTGTCTATATCTTGCTTTTCTGAATAAATTTGATTTATATACAAAAAATAAAAGCAGCCCTATAAATGGCAAAATAAATTTTTGCAAGCTGTATTAATATTACAAAGGAGAAAAAAACAACAATGCAAAGGAAAACTGTTTTAATAATCATAACGACTATTCTTATTACACTTGCTCTTCTTATTTATATGCACCTGTCAAACATGCCCGATTATAGCATTACTACCCTTTCAGGATACGGCTCCACCGGCGAGGAGGTTTATAAAATACAGTCTAGACTGTTATCCTGGGGCTATTATAAAGGAGATGTCGATGGTCAATATGGGTACTTAACTTATAGTGCAGTCAGAGACTTCCAGGCAAAGCACGGGCTTGTGGTGGATGGCATAGCCGGCCCCCAAACGCTTGAGGCCCTGGGACTCCCGACAGGTGTGCAGCAAACAGGCAACAGAGGAGGCGCAGAAACAGGCAATAGAGGAGGCACAGAAACAGACACCGGAGATATGTATCTTCTGGCCCGGTTAATTCATGGCGAAGCCCGGGGCGAACCTTATGAAGGCAAGGTTGCAGTTGGGGCAGTTGTCCTCAACAGAACCAAAGATTCAAGATTTCCAAGCACAATATCCGGAGTGATATATCAACCTGGAGCCTTCGATGTTGTCGATGATGGGCAAATCAATTTGGCACCTGATGCCAGTTCAATTAACGCCGCCAGGGACGCGCTAAATGGATGGGATCCCTCATACGGATGTGTATACTATTACAATCCGGATACTGCAACAAGCTCATGGATTTGGACAAGGCAAATTGTCGTAGTCATAGGAAAGCATAATTTTGCAGTGTGAAAATAAGAGAATAGGATAAATCCGCCCTAAGCTATGAGGGCACAAATGAATATTTGAGTTGAAGGGTGACCCCCTATTTCAAGGGCTCTTATAAGAACGAAGCAGATAAACAGCTAGAGTCGTGAAGAAGGCTGTCGTGAATATCCAACCTGTAACATAACGCAACATCTGGCTATCGGATGAATAGATTAAATAAATCACAGAAGCAAAAACAATATCAAAAATCAGCAGACCCAAAGCCAGGCTCCAGAATCTGCTATCTGCTATTGCTTTCCCGGTCCTATACGGCTTCTTCGCACCTGTTGATGCCGCGATATACCACATATAGATATAAATCATAAAAAATGACAGGCACATGAAAAATACGCCGATGGTCACAATGTCTATAAAAATAGCCGCAATAAGTAAATCAGGCTTTGTCGTCATCGCCGCCCTTGTAACAATTATAGCCGGGACAGACGAAATCAGCAAAAAAATAGTGAGCAATAAAAACGCCAATGCAGTTATTAACGCCATACAGAAAAACCTGAAAAAATACTTTCTAATGCCCTCCGTAAACAATCCCTTATTACGCTTACCTTTTTCTATGCCGTCGCCTACAGTAAGCAAAAACCCCGGCAGTAGAAGGCCAGCAGCTATAGAACCTATCACTGTCAAGACAGCAAGCGATATGAGTATTGTCGGGATGTTCTCCGGATCTGTCAGTATATGTACAACAGAAAGAACACTATCAAAAAAACCTCCGCCTGCCATGTTGATTACTCCAATAATCATCGCCACAAGTGGAATAAATGCATTAAAAATAGCTGCCGCCAGCATAAGTAAGCCAATTATTATAAGCATCAGTGGCTGTTTCACCACAGCCTGCAAGGTTGTCTTAAGAATATTCATACATATCCTTCTTTCGAAAAAATCCTTTTATTTCCGATACATAAAATTATCCATATCAATCGGGCTCACCGGTCTAACTAAGACTCACCATGCCCCAAACATCATATTTACAGGAACCAAAACCTCAAGCACCTCTCATGCTCAGGCTGATTCTCTTCTTAACAGTATCTACTGATAACACCTTAACCTTGACAATATCCCCCACAGACACCACATCCATCGGGTTTTTAACAAATTTATCAGCCAGCTCGGAAATATGCACGAGGCCATCCTGGTGCACTCCAATATCGACAAATGCTCCAAAATCCGCCACATTCCTCACTGTCCCGGTCAACACCATACCGGGCTTGAGATCTGCAATATCAAGCACATCGGTTTGCAAAATTGGTTTTGGCAGTTCATCCCTGGGATCAAGCCCCGGCTTCATCAGCTCACTAATAATATCACGCAGCGTCGGAATCCCCACGCCTATCGCCGCCGCAATATCCCCTATCCCACGCTTCTCCACTTCCTTGGGCAGGTCTGCCAATTTTCTATCCTGCACATCATCAAGCTTGTAGCCCAGTATTTCCAACAGCTTTTCTGCAGCCGGATATGCCTCAGGATGAACCGCAGTATTATCCAGTATGCTGTTCCCTTCCCGAATTCTCAAAAAACCGGCACATTGCTCAAAGGTCTTATCTCCCAGCTTCTTGACCTTCTTTAATTCCCGTCTGCTCTTGAAGCGTCCGTTATTTTCCCTGTATTCCACAATGTTTTTTGCCACGGCTGAGCTAATGCCGGAAACAAAAGAAAGCAATGAAGGCGAAGCAGTATTGAGGTCAATCCCCACGCTGTTGACACAATCCTCGACTACACCTCCAAGAGTCTCACCTAATCTCTTTTGGTTCATGTCATGCTGGTATTGGCCGACACCTATCGCTTTCGGGTCAATTTTAACCAACTCAGCCAATGGATCTTGAAGCCGTCTGGCAATGGAAACCGCGCTCCTGAGCGAAACATCAAAATCCGGGAACTCCTCCGCACCCAGCTTTGAAGCCGAATATACAGATGCACCGGCTTCGCTTACCACCATATAATAAACCTTTCTGGATGCATTCTTCAGTACATCGGCAATAAAAATTTCAGACTCCCTTGATGCCGTACCATTCCCGATTGATATAATATCAACCTTAAACTTTTCAATCAACTTCAAAATAACCTTCTCCGATTCCTCCACTTTGCTTTGTGGCGGCGTCGGATAAATAACAGTCGTTGCAAGAACCTTGCCCGTATCGTCTACAACTGCAATCTTGCAGCCTGTACGATATGCAGGATCTAACCCCAGCACCACTCTGCCTTTTACCGGCGGCTGCAGCAGAAGATTTCTCAAATTCTCGGCAAATACCTTCATAGCCTGCTCTCCTGCCATCTCAGTCAGTTCATTTCTTACTTCATTTTCTATTGAAGGCGAAATGAGGCGTTTATAAGAGTCTTCAACCGCGCTCTCAACATATTCAGATGTAATAGATCGATTTTTCTTCACATGTTTTGCCTTCAGATAGCCAATAACCAATTCCTCCGGCATTTCAATATGGGCCTGCAGAAATGCTTCCTTCTCGCCCCTGTTGATAGCCAATATTCTGTGCTTTGCTATCTTCAAAACAGGCTCCCTGAAATCATAATACATCCTATATACGGAGTCCTCTTCCTTCGCGGCCCTCGACACCATTGTGCCATGCTTAAAAAACATATCTCTGATTGTTTTTCTGGTTTGCGCACTGTCGGATACTTCCTCTGCGATAATGTCCATGGCCCCGGCAAGCGCTTCGTCTGTGCCGTCTACCCCCTTTTCAACATCAACAAAGGGTAAGGCGGTTTCATGAATATCACCCTT
>CAZQCL010000042.1:0-12859 GCA_964592435.1 uncultured Oscillospiraceae bacterium | reverse complement strand
TTAATATCTGTATCTACATAATCAAGGGGCGTCAGGATGGAATTCCTCACGCCTGCGAGTGCTGCAAGATGTACGATGATGCCGATATTGTGCTTTTCCATAAGCCGGTCAATTAAGCCGGCATTGAGCATATCGCCTTCCACCGGTTTATATTTCGGGTGCCCTAGTGCGCTTTGTATATTTTCTCTTTTAATTAAGGGATCGTAGTTATCCTTGAAATTATCCAGACCTGTCACATTAAAGCCCAACTGCAGCAGCCTTTCACACAAATGTGAACCAATGAAGCCTGCACTCCCCGTTACTAAAATGCCGTCCTTCATTTTTTGCCAACTCCTTCATAATAAAAACCAAAGCTTCTCACATAATCGGGGTCATAAACATTGCGCAGATCCAAAAATATAGGTTTTCTCACAATCTCCTTTAATGCGCTGAAGTCCAGGCAGGCAAACTCTTCCCATTCTGTTGCAAGTACAATGCAATCTCTTTGAGCACAGGCGGAGTAAACATCGTTGAAGTATTCCAAATCCATATCCGGATAGGTTTTCTTCATATTCTCCATAGCCTGAGGGTCGTAGACCGACACAGCTGCCCCTTTATTAAGAAGTGATGCCAGGATTGTCAGTGAAGGAGATTCACGGATATCATCCGTCCCGGGCTTAAATGCAAGCCCTAATAGGGCTATTCTACGACCTTCCAGTCCATTAAGCACACATTCTATTTTTTGTATCATCCGTTTCATTTGGCGGCTGTTCACTTTGAGTATACTATCCAGAAGCAAGGGTTCATAATCATATTTTCTGCTTAAACCCATCAAGGCATGCACATCCTTTGGAAAACAGCTGCCTCCAAAACCGGGACCCGGGTTCAGATACTCTAGCCCAATCCGTTTGTCGAGTCCCATTCCTTTGGCAACTGTGCTGATATCGATGCCACAAAGCTCGCAAATATTGGCGACTTCATTGATGAAGCTGATTTTCATTGCAAGAAATGAATTAGAGGCGTATTTAATCATTTCAGCCGTCTCAAGACTTGTTTCTACTACAGGGATATTACAAGCAATCTGATTGTGATAGATTTCCTTCATAATATTTACTGCCCGATTACTTTGCGCGCCGATAACGATTCTGTCCGGGTTAATGAAGTCCGCAATACTTGACCCTTCTCTTAAAAACTCCGGGTTGGATACTACATCGAAATCCACCTCTTTATTGCGTGCTTCCAGGATTTTAGTGATTTCATTTTTTACCTTCCTGCAGGTGCCCACCGGCACAGTACTTTTATTAACAATGACCTTGTAGGAATTCATATTCTGAGCAATTTCATGTGCAGCTTCAAATACGTGACTGACATCACAGGTATTATCTTCCAGGGTTGGGGTGTTGACGGTAATGAAGATAATATCCGACCGGTTCACGGCACTTTTAATATTGATTGTGAAGTGGAGCTTTTTTGTTTTTACACACTCATCTATAATGCTGTCAAGAGAAGGTTCGAAAATCGGCATGACACCTCTTTTCAAGCATCTGATTTTATCAATATCCCGGTCGCAGCAATATACATTCATGCCCAACGATGCCAGGCATGCGCCTGTCACCAGGCCAACATACCCTGTGCCGATGATTGATATATTCGGCTCAGCCTTCAGAGCTTTTTCGGCTCCTTGAGCCCGGAGCTCATCGGATGGCATTTTGGCCGGTGAATACCCGGCAAATATATCAGCGGCAACCCTTTCCCATCCAAACCTTTCTTCAGCCAACTTTCTGCCTGCAATGCCCATATCAAGGGACATTTTTGGATTGCCCAGTAAATTGCCGATATGCTCGGCCATCACTTCAGGGTTATCATACTCATCTATTACAATACCGTTGCCATACCCGCTAACTACCTCCGCATTCCCCCCTCTATTGGTCGTGATAATCGGCAGCCCCGCAGCCATGGCCTCATAGTGGACCCTGGCCAGCGGTTCATTCCATTGTGATGAGCAGACAAACAGATCTCCCATGCTATAGTAATCAGGGATATCCATAGGAGGGATGAAGCCTGTAAAGACAACAGGTCCGTTCAATTTTTCCGCATGCTCCCGAACGTATTTTGTATAATTATCTACATCGTTCTTTCCATACCACTTGCTTCCTGCAATGACAAGAGCAATATCCCTGTGACTATTCATCACACTCTCCATTGCTCTTAGCAGCACGTGGACACCCTTTTTTATGCTCAGCCTGCCCACATAAAGCACGACCCTGTAATCCCCAAGCCCGTACCTTTGCTTCATAGACTGCTTGGATAGGGCGCCTTCCTCTGTCCAGCCGGGATGATATTTTACTGTGTCAACGCCGGAGTAGACCACACGCATTTTTGCCTCGGCAGAAGGGAACCGTTGTATAACCGTGTTTGCGATGTAACGACTTACTGTGTTGATGAATTCTGACCTTCCAATACATTTCAAGGCAAGCTCATCTGATATTTTTCCCATATGAAACATTTCGTTATGAAGGCTCAGACTGAACTTTGAATCGGGAAGCCCCTCTGAAAGCGCTGCCAGAAAGCGAGGACGATTGAATATATGGATCAGGTCGAATTCCGGCTGTAGTATTGACTTAAGATTATTTACATAAGCTGTATCCACAGCACCCGGCACTCTAATGTATCTGACATTGTCCCTAATTTCCACTTCTGGCAGCTCGGGGTGCTGAACGCTGAACACCGTAATATCATGTTGCCTTGACAAATAGGGAAGGATGCCGTCTATATATAATTGAATTGCGCCGCCGGCAATCGGCGGTACAGGGAGCTTTTCAGTACAAATCAGGGCTATTTTCAAGCTACTCACTCCTTTTCAGCAAGGTTGTCAGGATCACTTCCTTCGACAGTTCGAATCTTGCAATCCTTTCTATTTTAGAAGCCCTCAGCTGCTTACCATTTTGAAACAGATTTTTCACCAGCCCGAAAAACCAGTGTGGAAATGTCAGGTCGGCGTAAAGAATTTCTTTTTCGCTCTCGGAAAGAGGGTTGATTTCCGTGTACCAGCTCAGGATTTCGGTAATCGTATCACATGACCAGAGCCCTGTATTCTCGAAAGCTTTGCCGATGATTTTTCGCAGGTCCCTCGCTGGAAGATCATAGGTCACTCCATCCAAATCAAGCACGTAGGTCCCCTCAGCGGCCGAAAGGACATTTCCTCTTCCGAAGTCCTGATGACAGAGAACAACAGAAGGGGATCCCTCCTGTGTCAGCTTCAGGTAGTCTGATTCTGAAAGCCTTTTCGAGGCCAAATCGGCGAGAGTAATTATTTGATCGACATATGAAAGGTAAGCAGTGTAAGCCTGGTATGCTGTGTGTGCCGCGTGTACCGGGTAATCCGAGCAAACTGGATATACCTGATTATCGGGAGGTTTATCGGCACCTGATGAAATTTCCTTCCATTCCAGCATCCTTTTTTTCATGGAATTATACTGATCCGGCCACTTTCTTAACTTTGTGGACACTCTGCACTGCACATTTGGAACATAGCCCTTCGAGGCAATATGAAAAGCGGCCAAAGCCTGTACTGCCTTCCGGAAATCCGTTGAAAGGGCGAAATTTAAGTCGCTGCCGTCAATCCACTCATAAAGGACAAACAATTGTCCCTTATATTCAGTAATGGCTTGATTTTCCTCATTCAAAATAATTCCGGGAACCCTGCCGCCGGAATTACTAATATAGATCTGTGCATTAACGGAGAACAGGGCCTTGTCAAAGGTTTGCTTCAAACGCTTCAGACAAAATCTGTTACCGTGTGCATTCAATTTCCAGACAGTTTTAATGGTACCGCCTTGGATTAGCGTAAGCTTTTCCGGATTAACACCGTATTTGCTTAGCACCTGAATCGCAGTGGCCTCGTAATTTTCTTCAGCAATGTCTTTTTTGCTTTTCAATAATATTCATTCCTCTCATCGCAAAATGCCTCGCCTGTCTTTTCAAACGTGGATATTTCCATAATTCTCTTCATATATTTTTCCTCCGACCACTCCTTATCCCGCCTGCGATAGAATTTATCGACAGCGCCGAAAAAAAGGTGAGGGAACAAGAGATCGAGCCTTACGACCTCCCATTGTGAAGGAGTGAGCGGATTATGTGATTGATAATAAGACATAATGTCCCTTACTGTTTCCGGTTGCCATTTGCCGGATTTTTTCATTACCTTGTTCAATAGCTTGCGAATATCCCTTGCGGCGATATCCACTGTCAGCGAGTCGGTATCCAGTATATAGAGGTCTGCTGCAGGTGTGATGAGCAGATTGCCCGCAGCAAAGTCCTGATGACAAAGGCTTCCTTTCTCTTTGGCATCATTGACCCAGTCCGAGTATTCCTTTCCGCGCAGGCCTTCTATTGCTTTCAATGCTCGTTCGTAAAAATACGGGAATTCTCTGATAATTAGCGCATTGATTGGGTTGTGCTCCTTTTTTAACAAATCGTTTTGGTAGTAGGTTTTAATGTCCTCAAGCTGCTTTATATAGTTCTCGACCCACAAGCCCAAGTGATATTTAGGTTTAGTGCCGGATGAGGGGAAAAAGCCTGCAGAAGCCCTGTGGAACTTAGCCAGCCCGCCCGCTATCACAGCAAGCTCCGCAGGCGAGGTGTAGGCCGGATTCCTGCCGATAATCGCCTCTGAGAGGACGTAGCACACTCCGTCGGCGCAGACGTACTCTTTCCCATCAAGGGTTTTCTGCACCGGGGGGATCTGAATACCATTCCGGATAAGGTGTCTGACCGCATCCAATATGAATAGCAAGGTTTGCTCGGAATTAGAAACCTTTTTAAGAATCTTCATTCCCTTATTCGTGCTAACCCACCAGACCCCTTTTTTACCTTTATAGGATTCGTTTCTTATATCAAAAGCAGTAATGGGATATTGCTTCAAAACAATGTCCAAGGGTTCATTCCGAGTTGGTGGCAAAGCGGTTACCTCCTTTCCTGCCCCAAGTAATTCCGGTCGGATATGCTGTGTAAATGACTGTAAAAGGGTCAGGGGGAGGTGCCCCCCTGATATGCCCTCCGGGCAATTACATGTCAAGCTCTAGTTCCATGTTAGGATTGTCCCAGGACACTTTGATTGAGACGGAGCCGCCCTCTACATCGTCATCATACTTTACCTTGTAGGTGAGCTCAGTATCTGCCGGAAGGACAACCGGGTTTCCTTCAACTGCAAGATTACCTGCAAAAAGATCCGGGACAGCCTTTTTAATGAACTCAGCGAACTCAGCTTTTGAACCAAGATAGGTTTCCTGATACTTCATGAAAAACACTCCTTATAAAGAATATATACATTTACATAATATTTTTTCCGTGTGGATTATGTTACATATATTTGCTAAAAAGGAGCCGTGGATTGAAATCTGCATTGAAATCCATGGATATGTTCAGTATAATAATGAAAGCTGCTTTTAGCGTTTTTAAATTACGTTTTTAGTGACATTATATAAGTTTAGGCCGGAGGCTTTCGAATGACAAACAATTCACGGATTATTCACACAAAAGCATTGGATCCCTGGTGGAACCTCGCAGTGGAGGAATACCTGGTGGACACGGTGAAGCCCGGGCAGTGCATACTGTATCTATGGCAAAATGAGAATACCGTCGTTATAGGGAGAAATCAGAATCCATGGAGAGAATGCAGAACACAGGAGCTTGAATTAGAAGGAGGGAAGCTTGCACGGAGGCTTTCGGGCGGAGGTGCCGTGTTCCACGATATTGGCAATATCAATTTTACCTTCATTGCAAGTAAGGAGATTTATAACCAGGACAAGCAGTTGGATGTGATCCTTAATGCGGTAAGGAGCTTTGGAATTGATGCACAAAGAAGCGGTAGAAATGACATAATTGCGGATGGCCGCAAGTTTTCCGGGAATGCGTTCTGTTTCAGGAAAAACGGTTCATATCACCATGGGACAATTCTGGTTTCGGCTGATTTTGATAAGCTTTCAAAATACTTGCGGGTTTCTGAGGAGAAAATGAGGTCCAAAGGAGTTCAATCGGTGCAATCCAGAGTAGTTAATCTTTCTGAGCTGAGCCAGGGCCTTTCTATCGAGAAGATGGTCGAGGCACTGATTGCTTCATTTAGGCTTTTGTATGATAGCGCGGCGCCTGTGGAGGACTGTGTCGTGGAAGGCAAGGACGGAAGGGAGGCTCTTGAGGAGCTTTACAGCAAGCATTCATCCTGGGCGTGGCGCTATGGAGAGGCACCGCAATTTGATGTGGATATTGAAACGAGATTCGACTGGGGCGAGGTAGAGATAGGGTTTAAGCTGGAGGATGGCATTGTAAGCAATGCAACGGTATATTCGGATGCTTTGGACGAAGCATACATTGCGAGGTTGCCTGAACTGTTAAAGGGATGCCCCTTCATTTCAAAGAAGATGGCCCAAAAGCTCCGTGAAGCCCCCGAAAACAACGACGACGAGGACATGAGTGGTGCTGCCGGTGTCAGCAATAAATATGCAGGGCAATCAGATGCAGCCGGCGGGTCATTTAAGGCCGACTTGCAACGGACTATGACGCTGGATCTGGCTCAATGGCTGGAAAGCAAGAGCTTTTAGAGTGGAAGTAGGGTTGTTTTACATATATCATCGATGGAATTGATAGAGTGTATAGAAACGATGGAACTGATGGAAGCGGCGAAATCGATAGGAGGGATTTTAAATAATGGACAGTGAAGCTCAGAAGACGCCTCTATATGAGGAACACGTGGCAGCAGGGGCAAAAATTGTCGACTTTCATGGGTGGCTGCTGCCTTTGCAGTACAGCAGTATTTTGCAGGAGCATGAAGCTGTGCGTACAAAGGCAGGGCTTTTTGATGTTTCACACATGGGTGAGCTGGAGGTTAGCGGAGAAGATGCCTATGAATTCCTCCAGAACCTATTGGCCAATGACATTACCGCAAAGCCCGGAAAGGCCGTATATTCGCCTATGTGCTATCCGAATGGAGGCACTGTGGATGACCTAATTGTCTATAAGCAAAACGACAACAATTATTTGCTGGTGGTAAATGCAGCAAATGCAGATAAGGATTTTCAATGGCTGCAGCAGAATAGGAGAGGCCATGTCAATGTGGTGAACCGCTCCGCAGAGTTTTCCCAGCTTGCCCTGCAGGGGCCGAAAGCGGAGGAAATACTGGGGCAGCTAATGAGAGATGATTCGAGCCAATTGCGCTACTTCTGCTATGAAAACGAAGCTAAGGTAGCAGATATATCGGTTATGCTCTCACGTACCGGCTATACCGGCGAGGATGGATTTGAGCTGTACTGCCGCCCGGAGGATGCTCAGAAGCTGTGGAGCATGCTTTTGGATAAGGGCGCCTCATTGGGGCTGGTGCCGGCAGGCCTTGGAGCGAGAGACACCTTGCGGCTGGAGGCAGCCTTACCCTTATATGGACAGGAGCTTTCAGAGGATATATCGCCCGTGATGGCGGGTCTGCAACGGTTTATTAAGCCACAAAAGGGGGAATTCATCGGAAGGGAGCCGCTTTGCGCTCAACTACAAGGAGACCTTAAGTCAATATTGGTGGGCTTTGAAATGATCGACAGGGCGATTCCCAGAAGCGGGTATGAGGTATACTGCAATGAAAGCAAGGCTGGTCAGGTTACCAGCGGCGGATATTTCCCAACAGTAAAGAAGAATATGGGACTGGCTCTTATTGATAAAAGCTGCGCAGAAGTGGGAAACATAATAGAGGTGCAGGTAAGAAGCAAGCCCTGCAGAGCACAGATTATTCAATTACCCTTTTACAGCAGAAGGCGCGGAAAATGAACGCGGTGAAGCGAACACGGTGAGGCGGACAGACTGAATTAGGCAAAATTGAGTATATATTTTTGAAGAGTACTTTAGTAGAAGGATTTTAGGAAAAGAGGAGGCCAACTATGAAAACTTATCAGGGGACTAAATACACGAAGGAACATGAGTGGGCAAGAGTTGAGGATGGGCTGGTACATATCGGGATATCGGATTTTGCGCAAAACGCGCTGGGTGATATCGTATTCGTTGAGCTGCCGGATTCCGGAAAGAAGCTGAAGGCAGGCGATCAGGCAAGCGTTGTAGAATCGGTAAAGGCGGCTTCCGATATCTATTCGCCCGTATCCGGTACGATTATAAGAGTAAATGAGGCATTAAATGATACACCGGAGCTGCTGAATGCGGAGCCTTATGAAAACTGGATCGCCGTGCTTGAGCCGGAAAACTTATCAGAAATGGACGCTCTTATGGATGAACAGCAATATGAAGAGTTCTGTGCAAAGGAGGCATAACATGTCCCAATATATTCCTAATACGAAGGAAGATATGGAGCAAATGCTTTCTCAAATCGGCTTATCAAGTATCGACCAGCTGTTTACGGACATTCCTGAGGGGATGAAGCTAAATAGAGCGCTGGATTTGCCTGAAGGCTTGTCTGAGCCGGAGTTATCGGATTTAATGAAAAGGCTTGCAAAGAAAAACGCCAATACAGGAGATTACGCATGTTTTCTGGGAGCGGGGGCATACGATCACTTTATTCCGGCCATAGTGAAGCAGGTCTTATCAAAACCGGAATTTTACACTTCATATACACCCTATCAGCCTGAAATCAGCCAGGGAATGCTGCAGGCCATTTTCGAGTATCAGACGATGATCTGCCAATTGACCGATATGGATGTGTCCAATGCGTCCATGTATGACGGAGCGACCGCTGTAACAGAGGCCGCGCTGATGGCTGTGCATTCCACGGGCAAAAGCAGGATCCTTGTATCCCGGGGAGTACATCCGGAATACCGGGAGGTTTTGAAAACCTACGGGAAATTTAACCAGCTTCAAATAGAAGAAATACCCTTACGCGATGCAAGAACAGAAACCAGCAGGCTTGAGGAAGTGTGGGAAGGTGACGAAAATGGGGGGACAAGCGATGCGGGAGGCACTGTAGGTAAAAACGATATTGCCGCAGTCATTGTACAAAGCCCCAACTTCTTAGGAGTAGTAGAAGATCTGAAGTGGTTTGGGGAGTATGCTGCCAGCAAAGGGGCACTTTCCATAGCATGCGTCGACCCTATATCCCTTGCACTACTGCAGCCTCCGGGAGCATGTGGGATTGACATCGCCGCAGGTGAGGGTCAGGGGCTGGGAAACGCTCTGAACTATGGTGGCCCCTATCTTGGTTTTCTGGCAGCAAAGAAGAAATTTGTCAGAAAAATGCCCGGCCGGATTGTCGGTCAGACCACTGGAAAAAATGGCGAAAGAAGCTTTGTCCTGACACTGCAGGCAAGAGAACAGCACATCCGAAGGGAGAGGGCGGTTTCTAACATTTGCTCCAATCAGTCTTTGAACGCCCTGGCTGCGGCGGCTTATATGTCGGTAATGGGCAAGGAGGGCATAAAGGAAGTAGCCAATCTTTGTCTGCAAAAAGCTCACTATGCTGCTGAAAGGCTATTTGCCACCGGCAAATTTAAGAAGATTACAAAGGCAGAAGCGCCCTTTATAAAGGAATTCGCCGTAAAGGCGCTGGATGAACCTGTTCGGGAAATAAACGAAAGGCTTTTCAAGCATGGTATTATAGGCGGACTGGATCTGGAGCGGTATTATCCGGAGATGAAGGGCTGCTGGCTAATGGCTGTGACTGAGAAGCGCACAAGGCAGGAAATAGATGACATGGTGAGAATTTCTGCGGGAGGTGAGAGCTGAGATGGCGGATAAGGGACAGTCGAAGTTTGTGGATGAGCAGCGAGCGAAGCCGGTAAATGCGCAACAAGTGAAGCTGACCAATGACAGACAGACGAAGCTTATATTTGAGATGAGCAGGAATGGTAGGAAAGCATATAGCCTGCCGAAGTGTGACGTGCCGATGAAAGAGGGCCTGATTCCCCAAGACTTTATGAGAAAGGCGGATGCGGAGCTGCCCCAGGTCAGCGAGATAGATGTGGCGCGCCATTTTACCCGGCTTGCCAAACGCAACCACGGTGTGGATTCCAGCTTTTATCCACTGGGCTCCTGCACGATGAAATACAATCCGAAAATTAATGAAGAAATAGCCGCTCTTGAGGGATTTACAGGAGTGCACCCTTATCAGTGCGAGGAATCTGCTCAGGGCAGCTTACAGCTTTTATATGAGATGGACAGGATGCTATCCGAGATAACGGGGATGGAGCGGGTAACTCTCCAGCCTGCGGCGGGCGCTCATGGCGAGCTGACCGGCCTGATGATAATCGGTGCATACCATCGAAGCCGCGGCGATCTGGCGCGGACAAAAATAATCGTCCCAGATTCGGCACACGGAACAAATCCAGCCTCCGCAGCCTTCGCAGGCTTCGAGGTTGTTGAGGTAAAATCCGATGCAAGGGGCGGAGTGGACATTGAAGACCTGAGGCTTGCAGTCGGTGAGGATACAGCCGGATTGATGTTGACAAACCCCAACACATTGGGATTGTTTGATGAGAATATTGAGGAGATTGCCAGGATAGTCCACGATGCAGGGGGTCTGCTTTATTATGACGGTGCCAATGCAAACGCCATAATGGGTATTTGCCGACCGGGCGATATGGGCTTTGACCTGGTGCATCTGAATCTGCACAAGACCTTCAGCACCCCCCACGGCGGCGGCGGACCCGGCTCCGGCCCTGTTGGCGTAAAGAAGGAGCTGGTTCCCTTTTTACCGGCACCGGTGGTGGAATGTGAGGATGGCCGATATTGGCTGGATTATGAACGGCCTGAGTCAATTGGACGCATGAAATCCTTTTATGGCAACTTCGGTGTAGTGCTTAAAGCGTATGCTTATATTAGAACTATGGGCCCCGATGGGCTGAGGAGTGCTTCGGAGATGGCGGTACTAAATGCCAATTATTTGATGGAACGATTAAGGGATTCATTTGACATCCCATATGAGCGCATCTGCATGCATGAATTTGTGCTGTCGAATAAGAAGCAGGATAAGAATGGCGTACGCACGCTGGATATTGCCAAAAGGCTGCTGGATTTCGGCTATCACCCGCCAACTGTTTATTTTCCCTTGATTGTGCATGAGGCGATGATGATAGAGCCTACCGAAACAGAGAGCAGAGAAACGCTGGACAGCTTTGCGGATGCCCTTATCAGCATTGCTGATGAGGCGGAGCATGATCCTGACAAGGTTAAGGGGGCGCCTTATACAACTGTAGTTTCAAGACCGGACGAGGCGAAGGCAGCCAGAAATCCTGTGTTGAAATGGGGTGACTGACAGGATGAACGAGGATATATATAGGGAAATTGGAAAGGAGCTTCATATCCGGCGAGAGGACTTAAAGATGTATTCACCGCTGGTGCTGGCTTATGTGGGCGATGCGATTTTTGAGCTATATATCAGAACGCTGCTGGTAGGCAAGGGTAATGCGCCTGTTCACAAGCTTCATAGACAGTCCATATCCTTTGTGAAAGCAAAATCCCAATCGGATACCATTCACAGGATGCTTGAGGGCTTGTCAGCCGAGGAGCAGGATGTTGTAAGAAGAGGAAGAAATGCAAAATCCGGTACCATTCCCAAGAATGCGGATGTAACGGACTATAAATATGCGACAGGCTTTGAAACCTTGCTGGGATATCTTTATTTAAAGGAGGACTATCCCCGTCTGCTTGAGCTGTTGAAAATCTCTGTGGAGAGCAGTCAGGATGACAAGGAAGCACAGCAGCAGGATAAGTAAAATGAAATAGAAAGAAGAAGGTGTAAAGTGACGGAGAAAAAAGGACGATCCGGCAAGGACAACAGAAAAGAGCAACGGAAAGAGAACCGGACAGAAAACAAGGGCCGGAGTGAGAACCGGGCAGAAAACAAAAACGAGAACAGGAAAGAGGGCCGGAACGTGAAGCGTAAAGAAAACCGGAGCAGAAAAGAGTATAAAAACGAAAACCGTAACCGAAACGAAAAGCTGAGAGATAACGAGAGCAGAAAAGTAGACCGTAAAGAAAAATGGAAAGAGAACAATAATGATAAATTTATGAAGCCGGACATGCAGGGCTTTATTGATGAGCCAGACATGCTTGAGGGCAGAAATTCGGTGCTCGAGGCACTGAAGTCAGGCAGAAGCATCAATAGGATATTCGTTGCGAAGGGTGATCGTGAAGGCTCAATAAACCAGATTATAGCAATGGCAAGAGAACGCCATACTATTATCCAGGAGGTCGACAGGGCAAAGCTGGATGCCATGTCACAAACATTTGCCCATCAAGGAGTAATTGCTCTCGTGGCGGCCAAGGATTATACCGATCTGGACGATATTTTGAAGGCTGCTGAGGAAAGCGGCCGACCACCCTTCATAATTATATTGGATGAAATTACGGATGCACATAACTTGGGATCCGTTCTAAGAACGGCAAATGCCGCCGGGGTTCATGGAGTAATTATTCCAAAGAGAAGGGCGATAGGGCTTACATCAGCCGTTTCAAAGGCCTCTGCCGGTGCGGTTGAATATGTTCCTGTGGCAAGGGTTACGAATATCGTTCAGACGATTGAGTACCTGAAAAAGCAGAATATATGGGTAGTCGGAACAGATGCATCAGGAGAAAAGGCCTACTTTGACAGTGACCTTTCAGGCTCCATTGCGCTGGTAATCGGCAGCGAGGGCGAAGGGATGGGTAGGCTGATACGGGAAAGCTGTGACTTTGTTGTGAATATCCCCATGATGGGGCAGATATCCTCCCTGAATGCGGCTGTAGCCGGGGCTGTTGTTGCCTTTGAAATAGTAAGACAAAGGAGTAGGAAGCAGCTGTGAGGTATATCTGTAGCCCCCAAGTTGATTTATGGGCTTGACAGAGTATACAAAAAAGCGTGAGGCATGTACTAGAACTGTGATGCGACAAGTACCAACTTGACATAAAAGAATGTGAA
>CAZQCL010000041.1:0-13259 GCA_964592435.1 uncultured Oscillospiraceae bacterium | reverse complement strand
TCAACAACAGCTATTTTGTGCGCAACACAGGAGAGGCGAATATCGCGGGAGCTGAGTTCAACTTCTCAGCTGATGGTCAATCCTTCTCCGCTACGATGTTGGATTTCAGCAACAAGGCCTGGGGCAACATCAGCGCAGCAAAATGATGATATGTTGCGGTCTTTATCAATCTGGCAGGTGGCATATGGGTGCCTGCCATTCCATATAAGCTAAAATATCGTGTAAGAAGCGAGGAGGAATTATGAGTAAATTCTGCGCAAGCTGTGGCTCGTCTTTGAATGAGGGTGCAAAATTCTGTGCAAAGTGCGGTGCAAATGCTGCTCCCGTAACGGAGAAAGCAAGAGCACTACCGAATCAGACAACAGCGAATACGACAGTTCTTTCAGAGGTCAACGAAAAAGTGAAGCCCGAGGTCAAAATGAGTGAAGCCACCCATGTAAAAAGCGTCTTCACTAGTGCAACTCCTGCCTATCAGATGATTGGTGATCTTACACTACCTTTGGAGCTTGTCCCTGCGATGGGAGATATGCCCAGGGAAGGTTTATGGTATTTACTAAAAAATGGCTTCAGAGGATTAGCTGCGAGCTTTAAGCGGACACTGCAGGACAAAAAGCGGCTAAGTATTGTCATTGCTCTTGCAGCTGTTTGGCTGCTAGTCAATATTCTTGCAGCGTTAGACATCTTCCCGATGCCTATCCGAGTGCTTTCATGGCTGACTGCAGCTCAGGGGAGTCTGATAGGAGGCAGTATAGGCAAAGGGTTGGTGGCAGCTTTATTTGCTCAAATATTTACTAATAAAGGTATGTTACCAAGTATAAAAAGCGGCATCAGCAAGCTAACTGCAGGCATAAAAGGTGGAAAAAAGACAGTAGCACCTCTGATGATGGGTATGGGTGCCTCTTTGATTGTCTGCAACATGATGATGTCTTCGTATCTACAAAGCACAATGGTCTGCATTGCGGGATTTGCACTTTCCGCTAAGGCACTGGCCCAAAACGGCTTTCTTCGGGGGCTGACAACAGCGTTTTTACCCAAAGCAAAAGATATTACCATAACAATCGTGATGGGAGGCTGGGCGTTGGGTTTTATACTCTTTGCCGCGATAAGCCTCTTGCCTGGTTTGCGAAACGGCTATTGGCTTGGGATACTGCTAATTATTGTCGGCGGCATATTAATAGTTGCAAACAAGAATGAAAAGGAGGCAAACATACAATGAAAAGGAGTAAAAATAGAGTTCTCTTATTATATATCTTCTGTATCTTCTTTATAACTTTGCTGCTGCCGCTTCAGACCTATGCCATCAACATTACAAGTGATATTTATAACGGCGCTCTCACAATCAGTGAGTTTCAAGAAAAGTATGATCCTGATAATAAAGGAGATGTTTCTGTTCGTTGGTCTGGCTCTGAGGATGAAAATGGCGTAGATCATGCAACAAATTTTATCCTGAGAGCACGGCCGTATGAAGGCGCTCAAGTGGAAGATATTGACCGCATCAGCTTAGACTATTCGCCGCAGTTGGTTTTGCCGAGAGAAAATGTCAGATATGACGACATTGAAAACCCTGACGACCCCGGCGACCCCTCTTATGTAGAAGGTACGGTAAAAACCTGGAGTGAGGTTTACTATGAGCAATTTGAAACTTGGGATGAGTATTCGCAGGAAAGGTTGGATGATGGATGGGTAGAAACCACATATGAAGGTCTTCCTGCTGTGGAAAGATGGCATGAAGACAGCCTTGATCAGTACGAGACAAAGATTCCGCTATCTTCAAGGAGAGAAATACGGGTTTTGCTTTTAGATGACAGTCATATCCCCGGAATGGTTATGCTAAAAGTTGAAACTTCTTATATGGTCAGTTCTTCCTGGATGATTGGAGAAGATACGGAACGATTTATGGCACCAATCTGGGCAAAAAGTGAAGAAGTCTGGACGATAGAACTGAAAGAAATCGGAGAAAGAATGCTGAAAGAGTCTTTTGATAAAACAGAAGTTACTTTGGAGAGAGTCAGACTTTATCCCGGCAAGCTGGGCGAAGTACCCAAGGACGTCAAGGAAAAGCAAAAACAGCAGGAAAAGGAAAGAGCTAGCGTGGAAGTGGACACACGGGCAGATGAAGAAAAAGGTGAGACGGATGTGAGCATACCCGCTGCACTGGCAATCGTCATCATCGGGAGCGCGGCTGCTATGGCGGGTGCTGGTGCCGGCGACTCGGGCGACGGCGATCGAAAAAAGAAAAGCCGCTACAAGATGTGCCTGAACAAGGACTTTGGTGACGCCATCCGCTATGACGCTCCACCAGTAATGGTATATGCCCGGATTGTGGAGATTACTCCTGACGGGGAGGAAATTGACCGACCCGATTTAAGCGCTGCCATTGAGATGTTTTCCAACGGAGGACTTAAGGTGGAAAGCACGGCAAAGGCGGGCAATTACATGGGAGCTCTGGTATGCGCAGAATCGACTCCCGGCGTACAAAACCCTGAAAGCGGCGTTTTAAGTATCCGCTTCACAGGTGAGGGAGGCTCCTTCCAAAACAATGTGACTTTCCGTCTTGTGGGGGATGCCTATATCCATTTCCCGGAGCGTGGCAAAGAACTTACACCCACTATATACATGCTATATGGAGATAAGGGCAACTATGAGGTTACCATTGAGCTGCGTGATTATACCATGCCACCGCAAAAGGTCAGTCTGGAATTGCCCGACGATCAGCCATTTACAGCAGAGGCAGAAAGAGTAGATGATACACATTATGTGATCCGTATGCATAACACAAGCCAGATACAAACGGACAAGATACAGCCCCAGAAGATCATTATGGTCACTATTTATGCACAAAATGATAAGGAGAGCGCCCATGATAACTTTATTGTAAATATGCTGCCGGAGGGTATATCCTTAAGACCGTTTACCGGATGCCCCATCGATGATAACGGTAGATTGCACGTGGCCTGTAGTCTCACTCCCGAACAGGGCGAGGATGAAACCGAAATCGAACAGACACATTTTCAGCTGGTACTGGCAGTTTCCAAAACCGATGACAACGGAAAGATGAGAGCAGTTCTTGTTGAATCAAGTCAGGTAAGCTACCGGTTCGAGCAGATGACCGCCCAAATAGAGAAGCTGCAAAATCTTCTGAAGGCCTTCCCTTATAAAATCGACTCTTCTGAAGCGAGCAGTGCCGGAATATTCCGTATTTCTCCCAAGAGGCAGCTCCCGCAGGATGACAGGCTTGATTATGACGTGGTTCTGCCTGTTACCTGCGACTATGAAAATCAAACCTATGCACTTGATATTCCCATTCGACTGCTTGGTGACAAGCTGCTTCCAATGGCGGAAAAGGGCGAGGAGATTCGTCTGCTTATAAAGCGCATCAGAAAGTTTGTAGACGAGGAAAAACGGGCTGAACTGATTTGGGAATTTAAGAATGATTTGCCGAAAATGTCAGCAACTGATGTACGCCTTCTTTCCAAATCTCTGGTGTACGCTACACAATCTGAAGTCTATAAAGCCAATATGCATCTGTTGGATGCACAAATGCTTGATTGGGTTTTGTGGGGACTGGAGTGGTACAAATGGATTGGCGATCAGGCTATCTCAGTCATTATATCGAAACTCAGCAATAACTATGCACCCCTTGTGGAGGCAGTTGTTATGCCCGCTAAGGACCTGCTGGTTGAGCACATGGGAATATGGCTTTCTGATTATGTAAGCGGAGCTCCATCGCCTGGCGCAGTACTTGATATCGAGAAACTGGAAAGCACCGGTCTTACAATGATTGAAAATATGCTGACAAACCTGATCGACGGAAAAACGAATCCGAAAAAGGCTGTCGGAATTCTTTCCATATATCTTGTTATCAGGACTGCAAACTACTATTTTTACGAAAAGAATGAAGACGGCTCATCCGTTGGCATTTACGGAGCTATTACTTCAGCGTTTGGTGATCTGACAGCGCAGTCCTTCAAGATAATACTGGGAACAAAGCTGGAACAGCTTGCAAAAAATCCTGCAACCACAAAGATGTTCGGCGGCTATGCAGATGAGTTTGTTAAGGGATTGTTCCCTGCTGAATTCTATAATAACGGTGGAAAATGGGAGTTTGATTTAATTAAGAAATATATAGAGGAAATCACCGTTCTTGCCTCGGCCAAGGTCTATTCCGGAATACAGGAAGGTGCAGAGCAGGATACTGCTGCCAGCGGAATTATCATTACCCTGATTGAGAACACGCAAGATCCAGAAAAATCGGTAAGCATTAAGGTGAATCCGGTGGATTTGGGGACGGAATTCTTCAACTATATTTTTGACAAGCTTTTCGGGATGTTTACCTTTACTGATTCTGTTGTCGAATCGCCAAAGGATCCTCCCTGCATGCTGGCTTGAGAAACAGCTAATTGTGAACAACGTCACAGATAAATTGGAGGAGTATTGATGAGAGATGACACAGGTTCTGTGAGCAAGAGTAAAAATGTTTTAACCGTACTACTCATAGCTGCAAACTTACTCATACTGACAGCAGGCATTATTACGATACCGCCGAATCTGCGCAGAGTAGCAAAAGAAACAGTGCAGAAAACAGAGATGTCGAAAACCGATACGTCGACACCTTTGGATACTACAGACAAAGGCGGCGAAGGTCAGACGCCAAAGGATGTAACCACACCAGCAGATATTCCGGATGCAAAGGGCGAAGGTCAAACGCCAAAGGCTTCGCCAAGTGTTGATTTGTCTACCGATAAGCGGCCAAACCTGGGAGATTTTCTGTGGTATACAGAAGATGTGTTTTATGATGGTGTTCCGGCTGATATCGTTGTCATAGATGAATTTAACTACTTAATTGGCGGTTGGAAGGGCCTTATTATATATGATCCCGATAACATCGCCGGTGAAAATGCCATGGAATTTCTCAATGTGAATATATCGGGCACAGAGAGTGATTTAAGCCTCACTCTCGACTGGTATCTCATATTCATATCCAGTGAGGAAAGCGGTTTTGACGAAACAGATATGGAAGACTCCGTCTTCAGGGGCAAGTGGGAGAATGGAGGCCTTTGGGCCTCAGGCCCGGGCACCATACACTTGACTGAGTTCTATGAGCTAAATAATAAGCAATACGCCGTCGGTACAATGGATACGCCTGACGGGATATCGGCGTTCATCGCGCTGATACGGCCATAAGGAGGGGGAAAATGGCAAAATTTTGTGTGAATTGCGGTAATGAACTGCATACAAATGCGCGCTTCTGTGGTAAATGCGGAGCCACTGTTATCATCGTACCTGCGACGGCAAAGCAAAACGGCCCAGCTGCGCCATCGTCCAGAACAGCTTCACAACCACAGGCAACACCTTTACCACCGCGGCAGGCATATACGCCGCCACAGACTCAAACTCAGGCATATTATTCGGCTCCGATGGCTGTGAATCGTGAATCCATGGTCAAATCGTCGAAAAGAAAAAAAGCCAGCAATGCTTTTTGTATATTTCTTGCCACTTTGCTGCTGCTTCAAACCATTGTTGTAGCCATGTATGGCTGGCCGGGATTTGCAGTAGGCGGCCTGTTTGGCAAGAGTGATATTTTCTCCTTTGAGAAGGGTCAATCCTCCGTGGAAACCGACAGCTGGGACGCAGCAAAACCCGCAGGCCTTTCCAACATCGAAATAACAAAAAGCGACTTTAAGGCCAAGCCTGTTACTGTAAATGTCGGACCGGAAAGCACGGTAGCGAAAACTGGAGGGATTACCGTAGATTTCGGAGAGTTCAACCTTGCAGAAGAGGGAGTACTTGAAATCAAAGATCTCGGAGTAAAAAAAGACGACGAAAATGGATTTTCGGCACACTGCTATGATTTTTCACTGGGAGATGTGTCCGAATTTCCAACATATGTGACGATAACATTGCCGTATGAAAGGACAGATAACGCAGCTGACAGACTATTCGTGCAGTATTATAACGTCAGCACTGGCACATGGGAGCTTCTGTATTCCGAGCTTGACGAATCTAGTGGCACAATTACTTTTTATACCGACCATTTCTCCACATATGCCTTGTTCGACTATTTTGAATATGAAAAGGGATATAACAGCGGTCCTCTCTCAAAGGTAGTCTTCAGCTCCGCAAAGCTGGATGATATGATTGATAAATGCTTCGGTGACCAGGATTTGTTTATCGCGATGCTGCGAAAAAACTCAGCAGAGGACAGCGGACTCATCAATATTGGAATTGACTCCTTAGGCTTATCCAGCAATCTTACCTCTGCATCGGATAATACCATTCAGATGGTATCGTCAACGGGGTTTATGTCGAATGAAATGTCAAATGCTCTCGGAAAAAGCTTTGGAAAGATCGGTGCAGGTCTGACCGCAATTAAGGTCGGCTTATCCTGGTATGAATCGGGAGATGTGACTGAAGCTCTTAAAAAGAATAAATATGACCTTATCGAACTCGGGTTAAGCACCGCTGCCGGAGCCCTTGGAGCAGCTCCGTTGACTGTTGCCGCAGCTGGAGTATGGCTTGTCGGTATGATGGATGATGGGATAAGAGATGTAAAGAACTATGGGTATGAAAACGAAATAGAGCACGCTTATCAGGAATTTACCTGGGAATATGTTTCCTATTCCAACTATGCCGGAGAATTTGGTTGTTCCCTCCCTAATAATATGCCGGCGAGAGCATTTATTGATGAAATGAAAGACGCCGTAATAGTTAATAAAGGAAACACATGGGCGTGGCTTCTCCAGCGGGAATTTGTTAAAAACCGTAACAACCCTCAAAAAATGTTTGAAACAATCGACAAGCTTCTGGATGATTACGCAAATGTGTTCTGGAAGCTGAAGCCGAATGTCCGTAAAATGATTGCCGAGGATATACACGTAGCGGACCATTGGCAGGAGCCAGGCGCACAGGAGATAGCAAAGTATAAGGAAGGGCTGAAGGCCGTCTTGCGTTACCGCCTCAGAAAGCTGTTTGCCTGTATATATGAGCGTTGTATTCTGGACGCAAAGCAGAAACTTCTTTGGGAGATACAAGCTTTTGAAAAACAGATGAATACTATAACCGAATTCAGTGTTTATTCTTCAGATGCGGATGGGGAGGAAATCCCGCTGTCTAAGACGGAGTATAAGGATTATATAGCTGCATTTGCCAAATCGGCCTCCGATAAGCCTACTATATGGAGTTGGACGCCGGGAAGTGAAGATAACGGCAAGTTCAGGTGCACACTTTTTAATTACATTACTATGGGTACTCCTTCATGCATCAAATTCTATAAAACATGGGAAGACCAAGTCGAAGACAAAGTCGCTTTTACACTTCCGTTCACATATGCTTTGCCTGCCGTCAAGCTGAAAATAGTGAATGAAGGACTTTCAGCAGATGAGTTGGTTGGCAGTTATAAAGTAACTATTTCCTTGGAAGGTGAGTCACAAACCCACACTCTTAATATTGAAAAGTATGGGAGTGGATTGATCATAACCGATAATACGGATTCGCTGGAATTGACATATGATCCTTTAACCGGAGTAGCCACTGGATCCAATGTGTTCTCGCTGGACGAAGATAATTCGTTAACTTACAGCTATCGGTTTACATATAAGAAAGATAATGGAACAGTCTCAATGAATGGCACGTCAACCGCATACTTAAATGGTGAATATCAGGTAACAGCAAACTACCAGGGATACAAGAGCAATTGACAGGTGAACCATCGTATTCCACTGCTCGAAAGGAAAAATATATGAATAGCAAACCAAAACGAGTACTTCTGCGGATTTTTTCCACACTGATGCTGCTTTGCGCCCTGCCAATGCTGCTGTGGTGTCTGAATTTAATTAACAATGCCGCCCTTGACTACAACTATGCAGGAGTGGGCTGTTTTGGTGCAGCACTAGTGTACGCCTTTTCTATGGTGACAGCCATAGCTGGACTGATCTTTGCCGGACAGCCTCATCGGAATAACAAGTGCCGTACTCTGGCATATATCCAACTGGCGGCAGGTGTGCTGCTGTTATATCCACTGCAATCCTATGCCGTGCTGACGCTGCCTCCGCTTTTCTTCCTGACCGTCATGTATCTGTTCGGCGCAGGCTGGAATATAAAACGGGACTGCGAACGATATTGAAAGGAGAGTCGTGATGGAAAAGAAAAGGAAAAATAATATCCCTCTACCCATTTTCATCTTGGTCTGCGCATGCCTGCTATATGCTATGTACAGCAGCTTGAGTACGATTGCTCTGGGGCTTTGGGGCGAGAGTGTCATGGGCACGGTGGACAGCTATGATGCCAGGCTTGACGATACTGATGCAGGAGAAAACCGTTCCCGTACGATTTCCAAGGGCTATTATTTTTCGGTGAACGGAAAGGAATACCGGGGTTATGTCATGTATGCAAGCGACGAAGCGTGGCCTCGGCTGCAGGAAGGTGAAACACGATCCGAGCGAATCAGTTACTTCTCCTTTTTTCCGTATATAAACAAGCCCTCGGAGCTCACTGACTTTAGCCAAATGGGAGAGGTGGCGATCATCTACCACATAGTTTCTCCGATTGGCTGCATATTTCTGCTACTGCTTGTCACCGGCACATTGAAACGAAAGAAAAAAAGAAAAAATTCGGCAAAGAAAATCGCTGAACCACAAAATAACTATATAGAGGGTGATAAGGATATGTTTTGTTATAACTGCGGAAATGGACTGCCGGAGGGTGCTTCTTTTTGCTCAGGCTGCGGCACGAGAACGCAGCAGAATAACGCCAATATCTGCTCGGTCTGTGGTGCAGTAATACCACAGGGAGCCGGATTCTGCATCAACTGTGGAACAAAAACACAGGCAAGCGATCCCAATATCTGTCTTGCCTGCGGGGCAGCTATTCCGGATGATGCTGATTTCTGCATAAATTGCGGCGCAGCCAGAGGAGGCAGACCAGATGCCGGCACTGCAAGAACTCCGTCAGTGACAGGGTCGTCAATGCCTGCGCAACCAGTCTATCCCGCCCCTGCACAAAGCAACGCAGGGCAGAGCACTGGACTTATCGGGTTTTCAGCCGTGTTCAACAGCCCGGAAATACTGGAGGCTGCGAAAAAAAACAAAAAATCCTCCATCGGATGTCTGTTTATAATGGTGTTTGTGCCACTCATCGGCTTTCCAATCGCAGGTCTGCTGATGGACGATGTCCCTTTTGGAGAAGCGGTGGTCATCGGAGTCGGTATTTCCCTTGTGATGCTGATTGTCAATCTATTCGCTTTGGGAAGGACAAGGAAGCCAATATGGGAAGGCACTGTAGTTAACAAATACAGCAAGGAGCGCAGTGAGCACAGAGGTGGGGAGGACGACAATTACAGAACCTATATGGAATACACCACTATGATTACCACCGATGAGGGAAAGAGAAAAAGAATTGTGGAAAGGGACAGCCAGCGGGATATGTACGACTATCTATCTGTAGGTGACCGAGTGCGATACCATCCCAAGTTTGGTACATACGAAAAATACGATAAGTCCAAAGACCGCATCATTTATTGCAATGTCTGCCGTATGATGAATCCCATTCAAAATGATCGCTGCAAGCGCTGCAACAACTTATTATTTAAATAGAAAGGACTGGGCAACAAACAGAGAAGGCACAAATTCTCTACTGGCTCATTCTACTAGCTCATTTTATATACTCTGCCGTATAAGGGCACCAAACCATGCATTTCAGGCATAAATTGCAGAGCTTCCTAACCATGATCTCATCTCGGCTGGTCGTGACGCTCCATGTTTTTCCGAGCAGGGCTTTGGTCGGGCACACATTCACACAGATATTGCAATCGTTCCCATTACTTGCAAAATCAAGCAGTGGATTGGTTTTGCTAAAAAGGGGTGACACATGAAGTCATTTAGCTCACTTTTAATCCGACGCAGACAATGACCGCTTGTATCTATAGGTACAGTCGAAATTTGCTGTGTGCCTATATAAGTGTAACCGGCCACGTAAATGCAATTAATTTTTCTGAAATATCTGCTGGCTACCGAAAATCCGCCATTTAAGCTGGTTTCAGAAGGATTTTGGTCGGAGTGATAGGATTGATCGTCTGCTACGCTTCTTATGTTCCTAAAGAAGCTCGCATACTACCGCCTCCACTTAAGTCTCGGCACACTTCGGCTAAAAACGTGCGTTTAGCACGTTTTCTTAACGCCTCGTGCCTTCTCAGGTTCAAGTCCTGTCATAAACGCAAATGGCCGAACCCCGGGATAAACCCGAGGTTCGGCCATTTTTGGTCGGAGTGACAGGACTTGAACCTGCGGCATCTTGGTCCCAAACCAAGCGCGCTACCAACTGCGCTACACCCCGAAATATGCGCCATTTCTGCGCTATTTATTTCATTATACCATGAATCTGAAGGATTCAGGGTATAATTGTGCATGTACATTTTCGCATTGGCGAAATAATTTGCACGCACATAAATTCTGCCAGAGGCGTATAATAACCTCACACGTGAGCTTATTATACCATATATCTTTCACGCGTAGATATATATTATAAACACATTTGCCTTTTCTGGCAATAGTCAAAAAATTTACTTTTACAAGCGCGGGGCAATATGCTTACTCCTTTTACGCTACCCTTTTGTACGCTTCAGCTGCTAGTCTTGCGGTAACTAATAGCTCTCCAACAGCTCAACTATACACTTCAGATTATCGATAGCATCCAAATAAGCATATTCGCCGCTTCCATCGCCGTATTTCCCACGCTGCAAGAGCTTCATGCCAAAGTTTTCGCAGGCCAAAATCTTACTGTCAGTCTCCTTTACCTGGAAAGCAATGTGGTGTATTCCTTCTCCATGTTCATCGAGGAAATCCTGCCAAGTACTTTTAACACCATTGGGCTGCATTAACTCAATCTGGACGTTAGGACCTGCATCGAAAAACGCCATAAAGCAGTTGACATCCGGTGCAGGCTCACCCATCACCTTAGTACCTGTTACCTCATATTTACCTCCGTCGTACCTCTTTTAATCCCATTAATTATATATGATAATCAAATTTTACAGATTTATGGTATATTATTAATCGCAGAGCAGCTGTAAGCTCTTTTTACCATTTTGTAAACAAACTGAAACACTATAATAACTTGATACCTCCCCCCCGCTACCCTATAATAAATGATAGGGAAATAGTTCTCAACATTAACACATTACGGGCGTTTTTGTTGCTTGAATAATAAGCCGGAGTATGGGAGAGTTTAGTATTAGGAAAATATTGGGGCAGACAAGGAAGGCCATCCAGGATTATAACATGATACAGGAGGGCGACCGTATAGCTGTCGGAGTCTCAGGGGGTAAGGATTCCCTGACCTTGTTGGTTGCGCTAAGAAGATTGATGGACTTTTACCCGCTCAAATTCGAAGTAAAAGCAGTAACTCTGGCGATGAACATTGGCGAGATGGATTTCAGCCCTGTGATGAAGTTGTGCGAAGATATTGGTGTAGAGTACATAATTGAAGATACAAATATAGGCAAAATCGTTTTTGAAGCCAGGCAGGAGAAAAACCCCTGCTCGCTATGTGCCAATCTTAGGCGGGGAGCTCTTAATAATACTGCATTAAGGCTCGGATGCAACAAGGTAGCGCTCGCGCACAACTGTGATGATGTTGTAGAAACCCTACTTTTAAGTACATTTTATGAAGGCCGCATCCACACTTTTTCTCCGGTCACATATTTGGACAGAAAGAACATTACTGTCATAAGGCCTCTCATATATGTTGAGGAAAAACAAATAAAGGCATTCATCAAGAATCGGAATCTGCAGACAGTACAAAATCCCTGTACGGCCAACGGTTATACAAAACGCCAGTATATTAAGGATCTGATTAAGCATCTTTCGGTCGACAACAGGGAAATTAAAAACACAATATTCGGCGCCATCAAGCGTTCGGGACTGGATGGATGGCACGAGTGACGGAGGTAAAAATGTTAAGAAACAAAAGAAGAAGTAATTTCCTTGCTGCACTCTTAATTACGACATTCGTATTGATGCCGGCTACAGCAGTAAATACATATGCAGCCGACCCAAATCTCATCTATGAGAAAATTGATAAGCAGACCATCACACAAGGGGTAACAGTTGAAAACATAGTCAGGTTTACCACTAATGGCTGGTACAACTTTTATGTGACAAAAATTGACTTGAACAACAAGTATTTAAGCGTTGACACCCTTACTAACAGTGAATCCGTAGGGAGAACTGCATCAACTAAAAAGATGGCACAGCAAAGTGGTGCCGTTGCGGCAGTAAACGCCAGCTTTTTTACCTCTACCGGCAGTGGAAACGGTTATCCTGTAGGGGCCCTTGTACAATCCTCGGATATACTGTGTGCGTCAAAAAGCTTTAATCGTTACAGCGACTCAATCGCATCATTCTCCATCAACAATATGAATGAAATCATCCAGAATTATTGGAAGGTCAATATGAACCTTTCCTCAAAATACGGGATAAAGCTGGATGTAGAGCAGTATAATATAGGCTACAAGAATAATTATGACAAGCTCAATGTATTCGACAGAAAGTGGGGCAAAACGGCGGTTGGTGCAACAGAAGCCATGCCGGATATCTTCCAGATGGTTGTGGAAGACGGGAAAGTGACACAATTTATAGAGGGCGGGCCGGCGGCGGCGATACCGGAAAACGGCTTTGTCGTGGTGACTCGCACCGAAGGCGCCCAAATGCTTCAGAAAAACTTTTGGGAAGGTGACCGTGTTAACTTTAATATTAGCACAACACCAGATTGGAATAACCTGAAAATGTCTATTTCAGGCAGCTCAATGCTGGTTAAGGATGGCGTCATTCCGGAAACCTTTTCATTTACGCCAGCCGATATTATGGTTAGAAGTCCCAAGACAGCTGTAGGCAGCTCAAAAGACGGTAAAACTATTTTCTTCGTTACCGTAGACGGCAGGCAGACAGCCAGTATCGGACTGACTCTAAAGGATATGGCACTGTTCATGAAGAGCATAGGAGCCTACAATGCCAACAACATGGACGGCGGCGGCTCTACAACCATGGTGGCACGACCTCTTGGCAGTACGGAGGTTCAAATAATGAACAAGCCCTCTGATGGAACCGTCAGAAATGTGGCGGTCGGCATCGGAGTATTTACTTCCGCTCCCGCGGCACCCCTTGCCGGATTGATAGTTGAAACAGCAGATCGATATATTTTTACCAACGGAACCAGAGCTTTTACAGTGAAAGGATATGATAAGTATAACAATCCTATAAAGGTTG
>CAZQCL010000040.1:0-13341 GCA_964592435.1 uncultured Oscillospiraceae bacterium | reverse complement strand
GCAAGCGACAAAACCGACATGTCAAAGGTTGTGAGCAGGAAGGTCTATGTGGACGGGACACAGGTCAACGATAAGGATTTTTTCTCCGGCAGCTACATATTTCCCGGCACAGTAGGCGTTAACGGACGATTTACATATGTAGACTGCGAATATCAGATAGAAGGATTCCCCGGAGAGGCCGGGAAGGTGGTTTCAAGGGATGTGGTATATATCTATCCCACAAAGCCTATTGCCAACTTTAATATTACGTCAAATACATGGAAGCAAAACAGGATAATAATGGTTGAAAACACTTGCAAGGCAGGAAATATAGAGCTTGTCACAGACGAATTTCCCATCGTGGCCTATGAATGGACATACGGTGGAGATACTGCCCAGCTGCACAAGGGCACCGACACGGACTTTACCAAGGAGCTGCTCTATAAAAAGCCGGGAGTCTATTCACTTACCCTCAGATGCAAAAATACGCTGGGTAAATGGTCCGAGCCCTATTCGGTGGAGTTTCAAGTGCTTGAAGATATTGCGCCGGCCGTGGGTGTAAACCTTTCGGAATCTGTCTATACCCGAAAGGACAAAGTGGAGGCATGGTATTATTTTGTCGGGAGCACCGATGGGGATGTAATAAAAGCATCAGGCATAGAGCTGTGGCATGACAGTGATAATGACGGAACCGTTGACGAAAAGCTTAAGACATGGAGCAACCAGGAGGGCTTTCCTGAATACACGCCGACGAAGCTTGGGTACTACAAGTACGTGGTTACTGCACAGGAGGACATCGTATCAGACACGCTGATAAGGTACATAAGTGAAGAGGATAAAAAGAAGGCAAGCTATGAGGTTGAATTCTGGGTGGACAATTACCAGCCTCTGAGCGATTTGTACGTAAATATTCCTATTCAAAGACCGACCATCGACATTTACTTAATGCTGGACAAAAATATTGACTCAGGCAGGCTGGAATATGTCAAAAACAACCGTGTAAGTATGTCAAATTGGCTGTTGGGCAAGAATATAATTCCCAATATCAGCACATGGGATATGAAGACCTACACATATTCTCAGCCCGCAAACACAAGTGTCAATACCGGCAAGAGTTATCCTACGTCAACTACCACTTATTCAAGCAATGGATACTCCGGTACCTTAACCAGAACGAGAGTATCAAACAACAGCTATTCGCGGGATGAAGGGCATTACGAGAATAAAACAGAAAGCAAAACTGTTTCCCAGTCGGCATCAAATACAAACTCTGTAACATATAGATGGACAGGCACATCCTGGACTCAGAAAAGCAAAAATGAAAAGCAGTTGCCATCTACCAGGTCCTATTCTGATGGCAGCGGTTACAGTGGAACTCTTTACAAAGGTTCTGGTACGAAGACCGGTTCTTCCGGCTCTGCACCTTCTAATCCCAAGGTTGGAGATACCTATACTTATTACACCTATTGGTCGTGTACCTATTCGGGTACGGTATCAAGAACAGTGAAGATTTGGGTTCCGAATATTAAATGGTACGACAATTATACGGGATATTACTCCGGTACGATATACAAGCATGTGAGGCAGCCCTATACAGATGCATTCAATCCGACATCACAAAAATATGTAGTTTATATAAGTGACAATAATGTATCAGAGCTGGCTGATCTGAATATGGTCATGGGTTATGCAAAAACCGCAAAGCTCTATCTTGCAGGGGCAGCGGGAATACAGTCCCAGCGTGCTCATGATAAGTATTTCTCTTCTGAAGATAAAGCAATTGATGAACTCCTGGACGAGATTTTGAAGGATATTGCCGTGAACAGTCCTAATGCTGAACAGCTGTATGTACTTCAAAACGAAGCTTTTGTTATGAATGTAGGACAAATAGATCTCGAAGGCGATTCCATTGTAGAGATAGGGATGCAATATGTCCATGAGCCTGAATATTATGACAATCCCACCGGCAACGAGCCGGGTACGGTTTCGATGTTCAATGAGGACGCAGGATGGAATACTGTAATTAAATCAAGCTTTACCAACACAGGCAGGTATACCATTTATCGCAGGGTAAAGGATCGGCCGACCACAGACCCGAATTTTGCGGAGTATTCATATTATTCTGCAAACACGTCTCTTGAAATACATGTGGTTCGCAAGCCTGTTGCGCTGGCAACGCTGGACTGGGATTACGATACGAATAGCAGTACATATAAAACCTCTTGGGTGGATCTGAGTTATGACCCGGATCATGAGTACAGCCGTGCAGACAAAGGCATTGTCGGCCGCAATATCATGTGGCGCAGGACGGGCGGGCAATGGAACTACGGTATACCTGATAATCTGATAGCCGGAACATATGAGTTGAATTATTACGTACTTGATCCGGAGGGCTACTGGTCCGATCCCTTCGTTATGAATTTTACCTTAAATACAGCGCCATCAATACAATTTGAGGCATCCCTGAGAACACTGGACAGCAATTTCAGTTTGGTTCGAACAGCGGGTGATTCCAGCAAGCCCGGTATACCGGCATCAGAGTTTCTGGAAGCTTTTGGCCTGTGGACTCGTTACCCCCATGATGTAAGGCTTGAAATGGCACTATTCAGCGGAACTGATAGGGTTGCACCTTTGAAGACTGTGGCCTTTGGGAGCACGACAGGCAAGAAGGACGGAAATGATATTACATGGAATAACATAATATACGAAATACCGAAAGAGTTGGCGGATAAGACTTATGACTTCAAAATTTTTGCAGTAGGAGAGGGCGGACAAAGTACAGAAAAGAGCTTTACAGTTTCCCTTTCCACACCGATAAAGCTTGAACCCGCTATGCCGTCTAAGGTAATTGGAGGAACTGCCATTGATGCCACTGCTCATACTTCAAAATATGTGGATAAGGCAGATGTTATATTATTCTTTGGGACTCCTTATGCAAAGTCATATAGCCTCACAAATACACAGGGCGCTGCAGGTACAGGGAAGAAATGGGAAGATAAATTATCTATACCCAACGCAATACCTGAGGGCAATTATGTGGCCAGGTTTACAGCTACGGCTCCAAATGGAACTACGCAAATAAAGGATGTAACATATGAGCTGACAAATCTTGTTATTACGGATGTAAGCATTAATGGCTACTGGAACCACTGGCGCGGACAGTTGGATATTCTGGACCGGCGCATGACAAATGAACCTCATAGGTTCTTGTCACTGGAGTGCATAAAAATTGACGTAACTACTATCGGAGAGCCTGAACGTGTCGTTATCCGCTTTAGCCCGGAGCTGGAGGCAATGAGATATACAGACCCGGCTGGACATTCCTATGATTACGACAGGGATTTCTTTGGCTATCAGGTTTTGTTCCCACAGGATTCATCATTTTCCGCTACAGGAAACTCAGTATCCTGGGAATACCACCTTCCGCCGGCTCCCTCCAGTAAGAGTTGGGACAATACAAGGCTGAGGCCCCAGTACACCATGACGGTTACAGCCCACAAAGAAGACGCGACTGTAACCTATGTGGTTGACGATATTGATATAACCGGCAATATTTACGATTTGACACATATCCAGCCAAAGAATTAGTTTCAGGGGCACTATCAGCACTGACAGTACATGATCTAAGTAGTTTGTTCGTATGAGCCACCGTCCGGGCCGACGGTAGCTCACATTTATTTGGCATAGCTACCGCTCCTGTGATAATATAAGTATATTGCTGATATGAGATATCATAATATCGGATATATGGAAAGAGGACGTACTCGCACAGACATAAGAGGGCTTCTTGAAGTATATATTGTATATTATGAAAAAAGTGAGGTATCATTTATGTGGACCAGAAGTGGACTTAAGACGAGAGCAAAAGAAGTCCTGCGAGGAAATTATTGGAAAGCGTTTCTGATCAGTCTGGTGATAGCGTTTGCATCAGGCGGCGGAAGCGGTGGTGGCGGCGGCGGTCCGTCAAGCTGGAAGCAAAGTGGAAGCTGGAACCAAAGCAGCGGAGGAAACTGGCCATTCAGTCATTTTGCACCCTTTTCCGAACCCGATTCGAAATTTTTCCTCTTTTTCGGTGCCATTTTAGCTATAATAGCCCTTGCCATATTTTTTGGAATAGCGATCCGTGTTTTCCTTGGATATCCTCTGGAGGTCGGAGGCAGAAGATACTTTGTCCAATCCGCGCAATATTTCGATAACAGAAGATGTTTCAGATTTGCATTCGATGGACACAATTATCTTGGGATTGTTGGAGCAATGCTGCTCAAAGGTATTTTTAATTTCTTGTGGTTCTTATTGCTCATCATCCCCGGTATAGTAAAGGCCTATGCCTACAGCATGGTTCCCTATATACTGGCAGATAATCCCAATATCGGAGCGCGCAGGGCGATCGAGCTCAGCAATAACATGACGCAGGGGCACAAATTAGATATGTTCGTGCTGGATCTGTCCTTTATTGGATGGTATCTGCTTGGTGCGCTGGCTCTTGGGATTGGTGTATTCTTTGTGGCTCCTTATGAGGATGCAACTAAAGGCGAGCTATATCTTGCCTTGCGCCAGAATGCTATTGAGCGGGGGATGTGCAGCCTTTCAGAGCTGAATCTCTTTGAACCGGGTGAGGAGTATAATCAGTGGTGAAGGCTATAATAAACATAAGAAGACAATGGAGAAGGGATGGATTCTGTGGGTTGGCTTTACAAGCTTGAAAAGAAATTCGGGAAGTACTCCATAAAAAATTTGATGCTGTATATTACAGTTTTGAATGGGGTTGTTGCAATTCTGTCATTTATGGACAGCAGCTTCATATCAAAACTTACCCTTGTTCCATCTCTTGTGAAGGAAGGAGAGGTATGGAGACTTGTGACATTTCTCTTTATTCCGATGGATACCTCTCCGATTTTCCTGCTCATTACGTTATATTTTTATTATATGATTGGTTCGACATTAGAACATGAGTGGGGTTCCTTCAGGTTCAATGTATATTACCTCATCGGGGTTCTGGGGACTATAGGAGCAGCCTTTATCGTTGGTGCCGGAACATCGTCACTTCTGAATCTGTCCTTGATTTTTGCCTTCGCATATCTCTACCCCAATTTTCAGATGCTCTTATTTTTCTTTTTCCCGGTAAAGATAAAGTATCTAGCCATCCTTTATGCAGTATTTCTGTTTTTGAATGTTCTGCCTTCTCCAATCACAGGCCTTTTAACGGTTATCGGCTCTGTTTTGAACTTTGTGCTGTTTTTTGGCAAGGACATTATAAACAGACTGAAATTCGGACGCAGATCCTATTATAACCGCAGAAATTTTGAGGCAAAGAAGCCTAAACTGATAGTTCTTCATAGGTGTACGATTTGCGGAAGAACCGAAATGGATGATAAAAGGCTGGAATTCAGATACTGTGTGGATTGTGATGGCGATCATGAATACTGCATGGATCATCTCTACACCCATGAGCACATCAGGGAAATTAATCAGTAGCTGGTCAACTCGGCCGCTGGCTGCTAAAACTCAGTCGGTTTACTTTTTATTCTGCCAAACTCATAAAGAATCGCATCTGCAATGCGTTCGGAGGCAAGGCCGTCTCCATAAGGATTAACGGCTCTGGCCATTTTTTTATATTCGTCCTCTTCTTCAATCAACTGTATAGCAAGGGATCTGATGGCTTCGCGGTTTGTACCGGCCAGCTTGACCGTACCGGCTTCAACGGCCTCAGGCCTTTCGGTTTCGTTTCTCAACACCAGCACCGGCTTCCCCAGTGAGGGAGCTTCCTCCTGGAGCCCTCCCGAATCGGTCATTACAAGCCATGATCTGTCTATGAGGTTGTGCATATCCAGCACGTCCAGCGGATCAATAAGATGGATCCGGGGATTTGTGCCAAGTATCCTGAAGGCAGTTTCTCGTACGGCAGGGTTTAGATGAACCGCATATACAATGTGAATATCCTCATACCTATCGGCTATATCATTGAGAGCCAGGCAAATCTGTTCCAAGGGTTCCCCGAGGTTTTCGCGGCGATGAGCCGTGACTGCGATTGTCCTTACACCATCGAAATCGATTTTTTTCAGAGTATTGTCCTTAAAAACATAATCCTTTCGGACAGTGGTCTTTAAGGCATCGATTACGGTGTTGCCGGTAACATATATTTTGTCCGGCGCCACATTTTCTCGAAGAAGATTGGATCTGTTGGCCGATGTGGGTGCGAAGTGAAGCTCTGCCAATGCCCCGGTCAACCTTCTGTTCATCTCCTCAGGGTAGGGAAAGTATTTGTCATAGGTTCTAAGGCCGGCTTCCACATGGCCCAGGGGAATTTTATGATAAAAAGCAGCAAGAGCCGATACAAAGCATGTGCTGGTGTCACCATGGACAAGTACAATATCGGGTTCCACGCTGTCCAGCACACTCGAAAGCCCTTCTAGTGACCTGATGGTGATCTGCTCCAGTGTCTGCCTGTCCTGCATGATATCCAGATCAAAGGATGGGCTTATCTCGAATATGTCGAGAACCTGATCCAGCATCTGCCTGTGCTGCGCGGTCACGCAAACAACGCTGTCTATTTCCGGCCGTTTTTCAAGCTCTTTTACCAGCGGCGCCATTTTCACCGCATCCGGCCTGGTGCCGAATATTGGCATTACCTTGATTTTCTTCATTTTATTATCCCATCCGAAGGCTTTTCTTTCAGCCTGTTTTTCTTATGAGCAGGTTTGGAGGATGCTTTTTTATCTTCGCTGTTCTCATCCTCAATGCTATTATCCATTGTACCGTTGTCATTCATATATTTTGCGGCGCCCAGAACAAATACGGAAACTGCCAGCAGAAGAATGATGGCACTGAGAGCACCGCGGTCGGCAAGAACAATAGCACACAGACCAAGCGTGGCACTGGCAAGATACATAATCAGCACAGATTGTCTTTGGCTCAGCCCCATGTCAATCAAACGGTGGTGAAGGTGGCTTCTGTCAGCCTGCGCTATCGGCTTGCGGTTGAATATCCTTCTGACTATGGCGAAGAGTGTATCAACAAGAGGTAAGCCCAGTACTAAAAAGGGTATCACTATGGAAATTGCCGCATAGGATTTCATAGTACCCTGTATGGATATTACCCCCAGAGTAAACCCAAGGAAAGCCGCACCGGTCTCGCCCATGAATATTTTAGCCGGGTTAAAATTGAAGGGCAAAAAGCCCAGCGTGGCGCCGGATAATGCAATAGTGATGAAGGCAATATATATCGCAACAGAAGGCGCAAGATCCACTCTTAGAATGGAAACAAAGAAAAGTGAAAGGGCGGAGATGGAAGAAACTCCTGCCGCTAAGCCGTCAAGCCCGTCAAGTAAATTGATTGCATTCGTTATACCTACAATCCACAGAATGGTAAGAGGGTAGGAAACATATGGGCTAAGCTCTATATAAGGTTTGGGGCCAAAGGGATTTGTAAGAACGGTAATCCTTGTACCTGATATGAGTACGAAGGATATGGCCGCCAAAACCTGAAAGAAAAGCTTTGATTTGGCATTTAGCGTTCTTGTATCATCCAGAAGACCTTCAAAAATAATTATTGCTATCCCAACCAGAAGCCCTAAAAACTCTTTGTTGGCGATTATTTTGCCGGATGAGCTTATAAGATTGAAAAACAGCGATATAATAAAGCCATTTACAATGGCTAGCCCGCCTATCAAAGCAATCGGTTTTTTATGCATCCTGCGATTATCCTTTGGAACGTCCACGGCACCGACTTTAAATGCAAGCCTTCTTACAATCGGTGTCGATGCGAATGATACGATAAATGCAAGAGCAAAAGTAATAATGTATTCAGTAATGTTTGACAATAACTTTACACCGTCCTATAGTTAACCACTCTGACACCGGATTCCTGCAACAGCTCCATGGCCAGTTCGTCCGGATACTCTCCGGCAAAAACAATTTTCCTTATGCCCGCGTTTATTATCATCTTTGCACATAACACGCAGGGCTGGTCTGTTACGTAGAGAGTACCGTCCTTGACGCTTGTTCCCGAGTAGGCAGCTTGTATCAGCGCATTCTGCTCAGCATGAATTCCTCTGCAAAGCTCATGGCGCTGACCGGATGGTATTCCCAGCTGGTCACGAAGACATCCTGTCTCCGAGCAGTGCTTACATCCCATCGGAGCGCCATTGTAACCGGTGGAAAGAATACGCTTGTCCTTTACAATCAGCGCACCTACCTGTCGCCTCATACATGTGGATCTGGTTTTAACCAGTTCAACAATTTCCATGAAATACTCATCCCATGTAGGTCTCATGCTAGTACACCCCCGACATTATAATAATAGACTACATGTTAGCTTACTTTGTTCCAAAAAGCCTGTCCCCTGCGTCACCAAGACCCGGTACTATGTACCCGTGGTCATTGAGCTTCTCATCTACTGACGCACAATAAATTCCCACATCCGGGTGATCTTTATTTATTCGAGCTATACCTGCTTTTGCCGCTATCAAGCACATCAGCTTAATGCTCTTGACGCCTCTGTCCTTGATAAACTGTATGGCTGCAGATGCGGAGCCGCCTGTAGCCAGCATGGGATCAAGAACGACAATTTCTCTTTCTTCTGCATCCATAGGCAGCTTGCAGTAGTACTCCACAGGCTCCAGTGTTTCGGGATCACGGTAGAGGCCGATATGTCCGACTTTAGCCATTGGTACCAGGTTCAGCATACCATCGACCATGCCCAGGCCTGCTCGCAATATTGGAACAATGCCCAGCTTTTTACCTGAAATTACTTTAGTTTTTGCTACCGCAACGGGTGTTTCTATTTCAACTTCCTTCAAAGGCATATCTCTTGTTACTTCATAGCCCATGAGCATTGATATTTCCGATACCAATTCCCTAAATTCCTTAGTGCTGGTGTTTTTGTCCCTCAGCAATGAGATTTTGTGCTGTATTAGCGGGTGATCGAACACAAAGACCTTTTCCATACATGCGCCTCCGATTATGAATTTTTTGAATATTTATCTTCTATCTTTGCAAACTTGTCCACTCTTATCTTATGACGGGCACCTAAAAAAGAAGCGCTCAGCCATGTATCAACTATGTCGAGAGCAAGACCGGTGCCAATCACTCTTGCGCCCAGTGCCAGCACATTTGCGTCATTGTGCTCACGGCTCATCCTTGCCATATAAGTGTCAGTGCAAAGGGCGGCCCTAATACCGGGTACCTTGTTAGCCGCAATCGAAATGCCGATGCCTGTACCACAGATAATAATGCCGTATTCATGTGTACTACGGGCAACGGCTTCTCCTACCAGTTGACCAAAATCGGGATAATCAACAGATGCTGTGCCGTCAAATGTTCCTAAGTCCTCGTAGGAAACACCTTTTTCATCCAGATGCTTCATTATTTCACATTTCAAATCATATCCTGCATGATCGCTTGCTATTGCCAACATTTTTTTTCCTCCCAGTCAATTTTATTATATTGAAATGACAAAGTCAAAAATGTATTAACATTTTTTTAGTTTCTCAATTAGCTTTTCAACAGCTTGTGCAATTTCCTGTGCGCAGCGGCGGTATTCGGGTAAACCTGCCATAAATGGATCTATTATGTCGCCTGAAATACCGTAAACATATTCTTTCAATGTGAAAACTTTTTGATGCGCATCAGTGCAAGCAGAAAGCAGATGCTGTTTATGGCTCTGCTCCATTGTTAGCACCAGGAAAGCCCCTTCAATGTCGGCGCAGCTTACCTTGCGCGCCCTATGACCGGATAAATCGCTCCCGGGATAATCCTTCAATGCCAATACAGCATCTTCACTGGCCGGCTCGCCGGGCAATGCATACAAACCGGCTGAAGCTGCGGTGAAACCGAACTCGGCCGGCTCGACTGCGGCTGAGCGGGTAAATAATGCAGCTGCCATTGGACTCCTGCAGGTATTGCCTGTGCACACAAATAATATTTTCAGCATAGACTCTCCTTACGACTCCTTACAATTTAATAATATTTCCCCCCGAAGCTTTAATCAGTCGGTTCATCACTGCCTGTCCAATGCCGTTGATGTCTGGTGCTTCTGCCAGAATTATTTCTACTCCCTTTTCATCAAATTCTCTCAGACATCTGAAAAGATTTGCGGCAAGGCTTTCCGGCTCTTTCCTGCTCCCCAGCGAAAGAATTTTACAATAGGAATAGAGGTCAGGTTCATAAAAAGGGGCTGTTTCTTCAGTAGTTAATATGCCTACAAAGGAACCTTCATGATTATAAAGCTCTGCGCGCCTGCTTATTTCCGAGGCCACAAGCTCCGGCAGTCCTTGTATAAGAAGTAATGCTGCATTTGGCGCGTAATGTCGATATTTCATACCCGGAGACCGGGGGACTAAATCCTCCCCATGATCCGGTGAGAGTGTCGAATCGGTGCCAACCTTGCCCAAAAGCTGCTGAAGCTGTTCTAAAGTAACGCCGCCGGGTCTTAAAATCATCGGCGGATTAACGGTAATGTCCAATACCGTCGATTCCACGCCGACTCTTGTACTGCCGCCATCTATTATAACATCTACCTTACCGGAAAGGTCTTCTATGACATGCTTTGCAAGGGTAGGACTTGGCCTGCCCGAGCTATTGGCACTGGGAGCTGCCAGAGGAATGCCTGCCTTTTTAATTAAGGCCAGAGCGATAGGGTTGGAAGGCATTCTGATGCCCACCGTATCTAACCCGGCTGTAATGATGGAGGGTATCAGAGCCGACTTGGGCATTAGAAGAGTAAGAGGTCCCGGCCAAAAGGCATCCATAAGCATGGGTGCGACTTTAGGGATTACACCTGCCAGGCTTTCGATAATCATGGTATCAGCAATATGAACAATCAGCGGATTGTCCGCAGGACGTCCCTTTGCTTTATATATACCTTCGACTGCATTTTCATCAAGGGCATTTGCGCCCAAACCATATACTGTCTCAGTGGGGAAGGCAACAAGCCCTCCGGATTTCAACACCTGTGCTGCGTTGTCAAGCTGCTTGTCCCAATCCGGCACGGAGGTGTCTACCTTAATAATTTCTGTCTTCAAAATATGTTTCTCCCTTGTTGAGCATAGCCTTTTGTTGTAACGTCAAATTCCATATCAATTATATATTGAAACTATTATACCACATAATACTCCCATTACATTCGCCAATGACGACAGCCTTCCCAGATAAAGCCGCTTTGACTCCGGTACCAGTTCACCGTATACAATGTAAAGCATTGCACCCGCGGCGAAGCCAAGACAGGCGGCAGTCAGTTGGCTGGAGATCTTACCCAGGGCGGCACCGAAGAAAGCGCCGATACCCATGGGAAGGCCGGATAGTAAAGTAAAAAAGAAAGCCCTGCCCCTTGATAAACCGCCGGCTCGCATTGGTACAGCCATTGCAATTCCTTCCGGTATGTCGTGAATAATCATGGCAACCGTAATAGTAATACCGAGGCTAAAGGATGCTTCAAAGCCTGAACCGACTGCAAATCCTTCGGGAAGATTGTGCAGGGATATGGCAATAGCCATCATTACACCTGTTTTCAGCAGACTGCGTCCAGAACCTTCTATAAATTTTGCTGACTTCTTTAGTACATTTTCTATCAGAATAATTATTACTATACCGGACAGAGCACCTGCAAAGGTGTATATGGTGCCTCCCAGACCAAAAGCATCCGGCAGCAGTTCAAAACAGACAACAGCAATCATTAACCCGGCAGAAAACTCCAAAACGGCACTCAGTATACGTTTACTGGGCTTCCTGATTAAAAAAACGGAAAGGCCTCCTATCCCGGTTCCGAGTAAACCGGAAAAAAGTCCAAAAAGGGTTATCGCCAGCAGGTTTCTCATTTAGACCCTCCAAAAAAGCAATGGGTTTGTATACTGCTTTACCATTGTATTCGAGGAGAGCGTATTTTATTATTCTCATTCTTCTGCATGGGATGCGTTGGCCAGCTTTTCAGTCTGATCAGCCGTGGAAAGGGCATCTATCAGTTCGTCAAGATCGCCGTCCATTATTTCCTCTATTTTATAAAGAGATAGACCTATTCTGTGATCCGATATACGCCCCTGGGGGAAATTATAGGTGCGTATACGCTCGCTTCGATCACCTGTCCCAACCTGATTTTTTCTGGCTGTGGCGATTTCGGAATGCTGCTGCTCCTGTGCCATGTCATATAGTCTGGAGCGTAGGATTTTCATGGCCTTGTCCTTGTTTTTATGCTGCGAACGCTGATCCTGGCATGTAACGACTATACCTGTGGGTTCATGGGTAATCCTGATGGCGGAGTCTGTTTTATTAACATGCTGGCCACCTGCCCCCGACGCACGATAGGTGTCGATATGCAAATCATTTGGGTTGATATCCACATCTACTTCGCCCACTTCCGGTAGAACGGCCACCGTGACAGTGGAGGTGTGGATTCTGCCGCTTGATTCGGTTGTGGGTACTCGTTGGACCCTATGCACGCCGCTTTCGTACTTCAGCCTGCTGTATGCGCCCTGTGCTTCTATGGAAAATACAACTTCCTTAATCCCACCTATTTCCGTATCATTGATATCCAGGATCTCTGTCTTCCAGTGGTGCCGCTCAGCAAAGCGAGAGTACATCCTGAATAAATCAGAGGCAAAAAGCGCAGCTTCTTCGCCGCCTGCTCCGCCCCTGATCTCCACGATAACACTTCGGTTGTCGTTGGGATCCTTGGGAATCAACAGCAATTTTAACTCATCCTCTATTACTTCAAGCCTCTCCCGCGCTTGGTCGTGCTCCGACTGCACCAGCTCTTGAAAGTCCTTTTCCAATGTACCTCCAAGAAGCTCCCTGGATTCGGCCACATCTGATTTTACCTTTTTATATTCACGATATTTTTCAACAATAAGCCCAAGCTCAGAGAACTCCTTCATAAGCCGGGGGTATTCTTCCTGGTCACCGATAACCTGCGGGTCGCTTAGCTTGAGGCTTATTTCCTCGTACCTGTTTTCCGCAACTTCAAGCTTGTCAAACATAAATGCACCTCATGATCTGATATGAATATTCGCAAATGATTATAGCACAACCGCCTGGCAAAATCCACATAAAAACGGGCGGCAGCAACACCCAAGGTGCTGCCACTGCCCGCCTGTTCCAAATACGGGGAGGAATTCTTAAGCCGATCCTTACTTAAGGCTTTTGCGATGTAACCTTAATCAAACTTAGCTGCACGATATAAAGTGACATACTTTCATACATACCCGCAATATATTGTGCTGCGGAACTCAAAACATGTAACATCGCAAAATGCCTTACTTAATCACTTCAATATAGCCGTTCTGTGTTTCAACTACTATACTAACCTTTTGTGTGGCGTCGGCATAATTCTCGGTCTCGGCTTCTGTCAGCCGAGTGGACCCTTCAACCTTCG
>CAZQCL010000039.1:0-13382 GCA_964592435.1 uncultured Oscillospiraceae bacterium | reverse complement strand
GCTATTGCCGAAACGCACATGACCAATTATACCATGATAAATCATGGTATAATAAAAAAGAACATCAGTATTTTATTAAGGAAGACAGGAGTATAAATGTCGATAGTAATTGAGAATCTTTCATATACATATATGCCGGGTACGCCCTTTGAAAAGGAAGCCTTGAAGGATATAAACCTGAAGATCGAGGATGGCGAATTTGTGGGGATCATCGGACATACCGGATCGGGCAAATCGACGCTGATTCAACATTTTAACGGCCTTCTAAAGCCAACATCGGGAAAGGTTTTGATTAATGGTATTGATACCACAGGCAAAGAGCTGCGTGAATTGAGGCGGGATGTAGGTGTTGTATTCCAATATCCGGAGCATCAGCTTTTTGAGGAAACAGTCTACAAGGACATCGCCTTTGGCCTTTTTAGGCAGAATTTCTCGGAGGATGAAGTACATGCGGAAATCATGGGTGCGATAAAAACGGTTGGACTTACGGAGGATATTCTTGAAAAGTCGCCCTTTGAGCTGTCCGGGGGACAAAAGCGCAGGGTGGCTATTGCCGGAGTACTTGCCATGAAGCCAGGCATATTGATACTTGACGAGCCAACCGCCGGACTGGACCCCAGAGGCAGGGATGAGATATTCGGATTTATTTCGGAAATCCATGATACTATGGGAATCACGGTCATACTCGTTTCACACAGTATGGAGGATGTTGCAAGATTGGTTGACCGTGTCATTGTCATGAATGAAGGCCGGATAGAGCTTGATGGCCCGGTAAAGGAAGTATTTTCGGACATTCAGAGACTTGAAGGGATGGGTTTGTCGGCTCCTCAGATTTCATATCTTATGCAGGAACTGAAAAAGATTCTGCCGGATATCAATGACAGGGTTTACACTGTTGCCGCTGCCAGAGATAATATTCTCATGCATCTGAGGGCAGGAGGAAAAAGAAATGATTAACACCAATATTTCCATAGGTCAGTATATACCGGGGGACTCAATCATACACAGAGCGGATCCCAGAACTAAAATCATATTATCGGTCGCCTTCATGGTTATTATTTTTATGATGAACTCCTTTTGGACTCTTTTTGAATTAACAGTTTTTACATTGATGGTAGTGTTTATTTCGGGGGTTCCGTTAAAGTATACCTTAAAAGGAATAAAGCCACTGCTGCTCATTATAATTTTTTCTGCGGCACTGAATCTATTCACAACGAAGGGCACTGCTGTTGCTGAATCGATACCGTTGAAATACATTACCTATGAGGGCATTGCTATGGCGCTGAAGCTATCGGTGCGCCTGACTTTGATTATTATCAGCGGTTCATTGCTGACATTTACCACAACACCCATCCTTTTGACAGATGGAATTGAGAAGCTGCTCAATCCACTTAAGGCAATTGGCGTTCCGGCTCATGAGCTGGCTATGATGATGTCGATTGCACTGAGATTCATACCTACTCTGCTGGAGGAAACGGATAAGATTATGAAAGCCCAGGCGTCAAGAGGCGCCGACTTTGATACGGGCAATCTTTTGCAGCGTGCAAAAAGCTTTGTACCTGTATTGGTACCATTATTTGTAAGCGCCTTCAGGAGAGCAGAGGATTTGGCAACCGCCATGGAATCCAGATGCTACAGGGGGGGCACCGGCAGGACAAGGCTGCGCCAGCTGAAATTCACGGATGCCGACGGGAAGATTGCGTTGATTGTGATTATATTTTTTGCAATACTTCTGATACAGGAATATATATAGGTAAATATGTAAAAGGGGAGACTTTTTATGTTAAGGCAAAAGAAGAAAATTGAGGAGTTCCTGACGAGATATGGAATGAATGCGGAAAATATTGATTTGGAAGAAAACTGTGAAAAGTTTATTAAGGAAATGGATAATGGCCTGCAGGGGATAGGTTCCCTGCTTATGATTCCAACCTATATCGGCATGGGTAAGGAGCTGCCCATTATGGAGCCTGTCATTACTATTGATGCGGGCGGGACAAATTTCAGGGTGGCGGTCATATATTTTGATGAGAACAGAAAGCCGATTGTTGAGGATTTTAAGGTTTATCCCATGCCCGGTTCAAAGGGCGAGGTTTCGAAGGAAGAGTTCTTTGAAACAATGGCAGACTATATCCAGCCTGTTTTACATAGGAGCAATAAGATAAGCTTCTGTTTCTCCTACCCTACTGAGGCTATGCCCGATAAGGATGGTAAAATCATTAAGTTCAGCAAGGAAATTAATATCAGGGATGTGAAGGGAGAGCTTGTGGGAAGCAACCTGAAGCAAGTCTTTAAAAAGCGGGGGTTTACTGGGGAAAAGGACATTATAGTTCTAAATGATACCGTTGCCACACTGCTTGCGGGAAAAGCAGCGTCGCCCGCCAGGGCTTTTGATGGATATATGGGGTTCATTCTGGGGACAGGTACAAACACCTGCTACTCCGAAAGGTGCAGGAACATATCTAAGGTGCCCCATTTATCGGAGCAGGAGGGAAACATGCTCATTAACATGGAATCCGGCGCATATGATAAGGTTCCAAGTGGACAGATCGATTTGGAGTTTGACGCAACAACGCTCAATCCTGGGGATTTTGCTTTTGAGAAGACTATCTCGGGAGCATATCAAGGCGGCCTAACGCTGGCCACGATACGCAAGGCGGCCGGGGATGGTGTTTTCTCGGCTGGATTTGTTGCGGAGCTGAAAAATTTTAATGAGCTGGCTTCAAAGGAAATCGATGATTTCTTATTTTATCCCTATGGTGATAATCCACTGGCTAAATATTGTGCAAAATACGGTAGTGACGAAGATCGTGTTTTGCTCTTTTACCTCATTGATAATATTTTTGAGAGGATTGCGAAATTTGTCACATTCGCTTTGACAGCAGTACTCGAAAAAACGGGGAGCGGCAAGAATCCCTGCATGCCTGCCTGCATAACTGCCGATGGTTCAACCTTTTACAAATCGAAGCTTTTCAGAAGTAAGCTGGAGTATTATATCAAGTCATATACCAATGACGTGAAGGGGATTTACTGCGAATTCGTGAAGGTGGACAATGGTACGCTGATAGGCACTGCCATCGCAGGTCTGTTGAATTAGAAAACAGGTTATATAAAATGAGAAATATTATGCTGACAATTGAATTTGATGGCACCGCCTATCATGGTTGGCAGAGCCAGATTAATGCAATTACGGTACAGGACATTTTAACGGCTGCGGTTGACCGCCTTACAGGGGAAAGCTGTAGCCTTTCCGGTTCGAGCAGAACCGATGCCGGTGTCCACGCAATAGGCTTTGTATGCAACTTTCAAACATCTTCCACCATTCCGGAGGATAAATTCGCTTACGCGCTCAATACGCTGCTCCCCGATGATGTGGTGGTTAAAGAATCCAGGGAGGTCAGTCTACAGTTTCATTCCCGATTCAGTGCCAAGGGCAAAAAATATAGATATTTAATCTACAATTCCCAATTTCCCTCTGCCTTACTTAGGCATAGAGCATATCATGTCTATTACCCTCTTGATATTATTGCGATGCAAAGGGCTGCGGAGCACTTTATTGGCACCTGTGATTTTTGTGCATTCAGCGCTAGCGGAGGTAGTGTAAAAACAACCGTCAGGACGATTACTCAGATAACGGTAGGTAAACGAGAAGGGAATCTGGTTGAGCTTAATATTAGCGGGGACGGTTTTCTGTACAATATGGTGAGAATTATTGCCGGAACACTGGTGGAGGTTGGCTTCGGGAGATTGGAGCCTGATGATATACCTGAAATTATAGAAAGCCTTGACAGGAGAAAGGCAGGCAGAACAGCGCCGGCACACGGGCTATATTTGGTGGAGGTATATTATTAGTATGGCACTGACGGTACCCTAAAACGCAAAAAAGTGATATGGCGAGCGACTATGGAAGAGATAGGGGCATATTCGCTCAATAATTGAGAGATATCGAGAGGTAAATTAAAACTATCGAATTTTGCACTTGACAGGAGGACTGAACCTGTATTATTATAATTAGGTGCCTAAAACACCTGCGATTTTAAGCTGTGCTTATAGTCGTTTGAAAATATATACGTGTTGAAATATAACGCAAAGTAGTTGAGGAGGAAAGGAAACCCATGAAAACTTTTATGGCAAAAGCCGAAGAAGTTCAAAGAAAATGGTATGTTGTAGATGCTGCCGGCAAGCCATTAGGAAGGCTCGCAAGTGAAGTTGCTACCATACTTAGAGGAAAAAACAAACCAACATACACCCCTCATGTAGATACGGGTGACTATGTTATCATACTCAATGCTGAGAAAGTTGCCTTGACAGGGAACAAACCCAATCAGAAGGTGTACAGACGTCATTCGGGATGGCCGGGTGGTTTGAAGGAAACCAGCTTCAAGAGAATGATTGAGAAATCACCTGAGAGGGTTATAGAGCTTGCTGTTAAGGGAATGCTCCCTCACAATAGTTTGGGTCGTGCCATGTTCAAGAAGCTGAAGGTTTATAAGGGCGCCGAGCATGAGCATGAGGCGCAGAAACCAGAAGTTTTGGAAATCAACGTATAATGAGGAGGGAGGAGTAAAGAGATGGCAAAGATACAGTATTACGGTACAGGAAGAAGAAAGAAATCAATCGCAAGGGTAAGGTTGTTACCCGGAGATGGAAAAATCACTATAAATGACAGAACTCTGGATGATTATCTTGGACTGGAAACAATGAAGGTTATCGTAAGACAGCCATTAGTGCTGACCGGTACTAGCTCAAAGTTTGATGTAGTGTGCAAGGTTGTCGGCGGAGGTATATCCGGGCAGGCAGGCGCAATCAGACATGGTATCTCAAGAGCGCTGCTCCAGGCAGACGAAGAATTCAGACCTGCATTGAAGAAGGCTGGATTCCTTACAAGAGACCCGAGAATGAAGGAAAGAAAGAAATATGGTCTCAAGAAGGCAAGAAGGGCGCCACAGTTTTCAAAGAGATAAGTCTTCTGTCGACTTACACACAAGTATGTTTACAATTACAAAGTTTGCTTATTGAAAGCGCATAACCGTCAGGAGAAAACTCCTTGGCGGTTTTTTGTGCAGATAAACACACAAATTAGAAAATATGATTTCCCGAAATTGAGTTTCTGTAGTATAATGTCAATAAAGGCAAAATGCCCAAATAGTGGTACTAATAAATGGCTATGATTGAATATTTTTCTGCAAATCATAGGGGGGTATAAGGCGTTATGCATGTGAATGATTTGTACGCAATGGATCACGAAAGCCTTATGCATTTGATGGACAACGCAGATATCGAGTTGAAACGGATTAATTCCGGTAATCTGTTCTTGATGATTTATAGCCTGCACAAGCTTCTGATTCTCGCTGATATTAAGAACATCCATCCCTTAAGGGAACATATCATGCTCAATTTAGCACATTGCTATCAAGAGAATGACAATCCTGAGGACGCTATTAGCTGGTATGAAAGATGTTTAAATGAATCTTATCTAGTTGAAAACAGTTTATTACGATCAATTGTACTCTCGAATTTGGCTGCAAATTCAATTCAACTGAGTGACTTCGCTGCTGCCGTGAAATATGCTGAGCAGCTGGATAAAATGAAGGATACCGCAGAGCCAAGTCTTATTGATCCACTATTGGCAGTAAAGTATTATATTGAGGCATATAGTTCCTTTTATTTAAAGATCAAGCATTTTGATCAGATCGAGAAGCTTCTATGCAAAGCTAATCAGCTTTGCAGGAGCTGTAATGAGCGGTCACTAATTTCTAATCTTGATATAAATATCGAAGAGATGTTAGGTGATTTGTCAAATCATACTAATGATTTTTCGACTTCACTTATCCATTTTGAAGCCGCGAGGGGCCTGGCTGAAAAATATGAAATCAAGAAGAAGCAGGCTGCCTTATACCTAAAAATATCATCGATACATGAACGTACAGGGAATGTAAAAATAGCACTGGAGAATTACAAGCTGCACTATCAGTTAACAGAGGAGGTATATAAAGAAAAAAGTGAGCAATATTCGGAATTTCTTATGGAAATATACAACCTCAGTCATGCTGAGAGTGCTATCAGCCAGCTTCAGGAAATGAATGAGAGACTGGTTAATAAAAGAAATACTGATTTTTTGACCGGCGTTTATAATCGGAGATTCTGGGATGAAACCATACTAAATAAGGTTAAAAACATGGCACTTGAAGCTTCTCCCATATCGATACTAATGATGGATGTTGACAATTTTAAAAAGTATAATGACCATCATGGGCATCTGCAGGGAGATGAGATCCTGAAGAAGATTGGGGAAGTGCTGAAAGATAGTATTGAGCGAGACACGGATGTTGTTGCCAGGTATGGCGGAGAAGAGTTTATTATTTTGTTGGATGCAACAAGTGCGCATGGAAGCAAAAAAGTGGCGAAGCGGATTTTAGGCAGCATCAGGAGTCTGGGAATAGGGTACAACGCCGCAGAACCCGAGTCCATCCTAACTATGAGTATTGGTATTTCGACAGGATCCATTAGAACGGAAAACAATATTCGCGCTTTGATCCAGAATGCAGATAAAGCCCTTTACTACTCCAAGAAGACAGGGAAAGACAAGTATACCCACGTTAACGATATTTCAAAGGACGGAGGGGAGTAATTTTGATTGATAAATTAGAGCGGATTATATTCTACTTTGAGGGGACCTGCGAGTTTTGTCTTGGGAATTTAGGTATTGATAAGTACAGGAAAGAGATAGATAGCTACATAGAAAAGCTGGATGACTTCTCTGACGACATCAAGCTCCGGATTTTTTATGCCTCTGCAGTCATCGAATACAAGCTGGATAAATACGAGCCTGCCTTTGAACATTGGCAAAAGGCACTGACCTATGCGGAAAGCGTAGATGATCGGCTTTATATAGGGAAGATTTATTCGAATTATGCCATTTACTATTATATACAGAAAGACAAACCTCAGGAGCAGCATTACTTCAAAGAGGCAGAGCGCATCTTTAGGGAGCATCAGCAATATGGAGATCTTGCGACCCATTACATCAACATATTATGGTTTAAAAGATACGAAAGGGGTTCGCGTGAGGCTATCGAATGTATGGATAAAGCTCTGTATTATGTTCAACTGTCAGATTCTAAAAAGAATGCACGTGTATATCTGCATCTTGGCTATATCCATAAGACGATTTTCAGCGACTTCATACAGGGCATTGAGCACTTGATAAAATCCTTGGAGCTCAGCAGAGAAAATGGATTTATTGAAATGGAGTCCATGACCATGAATGTTCTTGCAGATGGCTACAGCAAGATTGACAAATTCAGTGAAACGGTAAATATTTATACCAGCATTATGGAAAATGACAGATATAAGAGTATTACGCCCAACCTTAAAGCATCTGTTTTATGCAGCTTGATTAGTTGTTACTTAAAAATGCAGGATTGTGAAAGTGCAGAAAAGTATCTGCTTAAGTTGGAAGAGATACTGCCTGAAGTACAAGTAAATATCTGGGAGAGATATCACGCGGTCATGCTGGGATTAAAGGCCGAATTGTACTGCCTTCAGGGAGTTAAACTGAACCTGGCTCTAGAGCTGGTAACGGAGTCAAAACAAATTTATGATAGGAACAAGTCAAACTTCGTCATAGATGAATTTGAGATAATAACCGCCAATCGGGTAGGGGATATTTATTTTAAACTGGGAGACTTCAGCCAGGCAATCCATTATTATAATATGATGAAGGAGCTTGTGCCCAAAGACGACCTGTACTATAAGAAGACTGTTAGTGAGCGGATGGCTAAGACTTATGAAGCAATGGGAGAAGATGAAACGGCGCTTCTCCATTATAAAGAATGCAAAAGTTATCTTCTCGAATTTCGAAATAAAAAAATTGAAGGCCAGTATGAAACAATGCATAAGCACTTTATGAAAGATAGTAAAGAGAGGGAAATCGACAAGTTGAATGCATTGAACATCAGCCTCGAAAAGGATAGCCATATAGACGGCCTTACAGGTTTGTATAATAGAAATTATTTAAATGATTATATTGAGTACAGACAGTCAGATACCTGTTTTGACAGTAATCTATCATTGATGATGGTTGATATTGATTCTTTTAAGGCATATAACGACAATTATGGCCATGACAAGGGTGACGAGGTGCTGCGCAGAGTAGCGGATGTATTAAAGAACAGCTGCATTGGGCGGACGGAAAAGCTGGTAAGGTATGGGGGAGAAGAATTTCTTATTATCCTTGAGCATACAGCGAAAAGAGATGTTATGGAGGTTTCTAATACGATTCTTCATAATATGGCCAAGGAAAATATTGAACATAAGTTTTCAGGCGTCGAGCCGTTTTTAACGGTTAGTATCGGAATCGCCACCTGCATTTTGCGTGGGCGCTGCAATGTAGTGAGGGTAATTGAAGCAGCGGATCAGGTGCTGTTTTCCTCAAAACGAAACGGTAAAAATATGTCTACCCATGTAGACAGCTTGTACGAATGCACCAATCCCACTTTATAATTGTTAGATCCATGTGGCAAAACGGCTATGTGCAATTATATCATGAATTTATACAAATTCATGATATAATATTCCCGTGAACGAGGTATTATATGACTCACAACACAACACGCGAATACAGGGGGTTTATATGCTGCTGATAAAAAATGCGAAGCTGCTTACAATGGCGGGCAGGGAATATGAAAATGGATACATTGCGGCCGAGGGAGGGAAAATAAGTTCGCTGGGTGACAGTAATGCCGAGTTGGACAGGCTGGAGGCGGCTGCTGTCGAGGTAATCGATGCCAAAGGCTCTTATGTGCTGCCCGGTTTCATCGATGCACACTGTCATGTGGGCATGTGTGAGGATTCAGTTGGCTTTGAAGGTGAGGACACCAATGAAATGACAGACCCGGTTACACCGCACCTTAGGGCAATCGACGCTATTTTTCATGCTGACAGGTCTTTTAAGGAAGCAATGGAGGGCGGCGTCACCACTGTAGTGACCGGACCGGGAAGCGGTAATGTAATTGGAGGCCAGTTTGCGGCACTAAAGACCTACGGGCGCAGTGTAGAGGAGATGCTGATTAGGGAACCGGTTGCCATGAAGGTAGCATTCGGTGAGAATCCCAAAACCACCTACCATGAGAAAAAGCAGTCTCCTATGACAAGGATGGCCACGGCCGCCATTTTGAGAGAGAGCCTAATGAAGGCAGGGGAATATATGCAAATGCAGGAGGATTATAAGCGGGATAGCGCCAACTTCGATAAGCCCGATTATGACATGAAGATGGAAGCACTACAGAAGGTCCTGAAGCGGGAGATTCCCGTAAAAGCCCATGCACACAGAGCGGATGACATATTGACTGCGCTGCGCATCGCAAAGGAATTTAACCTTCGCATAACGATAGAGCATTGTACCGAAGGGCATCTTATTACGGACATTTTGCTTGATGAAAATGTTTGTGTCATTACCGGACCCTTTCTGACCGATCGCTCTAAGATTGAGCTGCGAAATCAAAGTGCAAGGACGCCGGGTGTCGTATCCAATGCGGGAATTAAAACAGCCATCATGACCGACCACCCATGCACACCTGTTCAATATCTGCCCCTTTGTGCCGCAGTTGCCGTGAAAGAAGGAATGAGCGAGACAGAGGCACTAAAATCAATTACAATAAATGCTGCGGAAATAGCCGGAATAGCTGACAGGGTTGGAAGCTTGGAAATTGGGAAGGATGCAGATATAATAGTTATGCATGGAGCACCGCTGGAGCTGAAATCCAGAGTGCTCTACACAATTATAAATGGTCAGGTGGTTAAAAGAACATGCTGAAATTTCACGCCGGTTCTGTGCGGGAAACTGTAGAACTGGGTTTAAAGCTTGGTCAAATACTGCACAGGGGCGATAACATTTGTCTGACAGGGGATATGGGAGCCGGCAAGACCGCGTTTACAGGCGGCATTGCCAGAGCTTTGGGAATTGGCGGATACATCACCAGCCCCACATTTACGATAGTCAATGAATATGAAGGGGAGCTTCCCCTGTATCACTTTGATGTATATAGAATCGCGGATGCCGATGAGATGTTTGAAACAGGCTATCATGAGTATATTAGCGGGAATGGGATTACAGTTATCGAATGGGCAGATTTGATTAAGGAAATACTTCCGAATGAACGCATTGATGTAGATATACGAAAGGATAATGAAGAGGATACCGACAGCAGGCTGATTACAATGGAGTTCTATGGTGAAAGGTCTGCTGAATACGAGGGGAGGCTGTCTTATGCGAGCATTGGCAATTGACACATCTACGGCCATGGCCGGCATTGCGGTAGTGGATGAAAATGAGCTGCTGGCTCAGTATATGCTTAAGGATGCGAAGACGCATTCCCAGAAGCTGCTCCCAATGCTGGAGGAATTACTTGACAGCCTGAATATGACTCCCGCAGATATCGATGTATTTGCAGCTGTGACCGGGCCTGGCTCATTTACCGGACTTCGCATTGGCGTGACAACTATCAAGTCCCTTGCATATGCAGCTAAAAAGGCGACGATGGGCATACCGTCCCTGGATGCTCTGGCCAACGCTGCTGCGATTCGGGAGGATGCCATTGTATGTCCTATCATGGATGCAAGAAACAATCAGGTGTATACTGCATTATATAAATTCAAAAATGGACTTATGACGAATCTGTCGGGATATATGGGCGTGCATATCACCGAATTGGTAAAGCAGGTTGAGGAGAAATATAAGGATATGAGCGTTATTTTTACAGGCGATGGTGTTGTGCATCACAAGGATTTTCTGAAAATTGAGTTAAAAGAACGCTGCGCTTTTATGCCTGATTTCATGCTTCAGCAGATGGCTGCCTCTGCAGCACAGCTGGCACTATCCCTGGCTTTGCGTGGGGAGACGGTTGGCAGTATGGAGCTGGTACCCTTTTATCTCAGGCCATCCCAGGCGGAGCGCGAGTATGCAAGGAAGCACAAAGGAGTCTCAGCGGACGACACTGCATCAGACGGCGGTTTAACATGTCGATAGTGCAGCGATTGGCAGGAGAAATATGATGGAAACAGAGGCAAGGATAGAAATAGTTAAGGCCGGTGCCGAGCACATAGATGACATTGTTGCGCTTGAAAAGCTCAGCTTCGGGATACCATGGTCCAGGAAGTCCATAACTGATGAATTTATACACAACAGCATAACAGTATATTTCTGCGCTGTTATTAATGGCAGGGCAGTAGGCTATGCGGGCATGTGGCATATTATCGACGAAGGGCATATTACAAATATAGCTGTTCATCCGGAATTCAGGAACAGCGGCATAGGAAGCCTGCTGATGGAGACATTGCTAAGAGAAGCTAAGTCAAGAGGAATATTGGCCATGACGCTGGAAGTGCGCAAGAGCAATGATAATGCGCGGGCACTTTACCGTAAGTACGGCTTTGAAGACGGCGGATCGAGAAAAGATTATTATGCGGATGACCGGGAGGATGCCGCTATTATGTGGAGACGGCTTGACCAGGCGTGAAGGCAAAACAGGTGTTTGTAATTTGTACTTAATTTGTAAAAAGTTCATATTCCATAAGACACGGATGCTGCTTTGTCGTATAATCATATATAGGCGAGGTGGTGAGTACCGATTGGAGCTGACCGACTATGAAATAATCCAAAAATGTCTGTCAGGGCAACAGGAGTATTTTGAAGAGCTTGTTACAAGATATAAAAGATTAATATTCAGCGTTGTTTATAATATGACGAACGATAAAGAGGAGGTCAGCGACATCTCCCAGGAGGTTTTTCTCAGGATTTACAAGGCACTGGATCGTTACAATCCTGAGTACAAGTTTTCTACCTGGGCTGTAAGGATAACGAGAAACCTCTGCCTGGATATTCATCGGAAGAAAAGGGTGCCTTCTACACCTATTGATGAAATTGAGGACTTCTCAGACGGCGTAGATACACCTGAAGCAAGTTATATTCAAAAGGAACGTTCTGACAGGATACGAAGGGCAATACAGGAACTGCCCGAAAAATATAGGACACCGATTATTCTATTTCACCAAAACGGTTTGTCCTACGAAGAAATGACAAGGGTACTTGGCGAACCGATGACAATTATTAAAAACAGGCTTTATCGTGCGAGGTTATTGCTGAGGGAAGCATTGATGCCGGAAAGGAAGGAGGAGGTATTATGAACTGCGAAAAATCGAAGAACTATATGATGAAATACTTTGACGGAGAACCGGATGAAGCTGACGAATTACAGTTCAGACAGCATTTGCAGGCTTGCGATGGCTGCAAAGACGAATTTAATCAGCTGGAAACCATCTTCACTGCACTTGGGGCGAAGGCCGAGGTTGAACCTCCGGATAATTTTGAAGCAATGGTCATGGACAAGGTTGCAATAATTGAAAAAGAGCGCGAGGAAAGAAAAGCGAAGCGGATCGTATGGCTATACAATGGCACCATTATTCTATCCATTGTTTTGATGCTGTTTTATGTTGCGGATATGAAGCATGTCAACGTAGTCAGCGCATTTGAAAAAATCGGCGAATATTTCACATCCTTCTCCAGCGTTACTGCTGCTGTAGCCGGAGTTGTAAGAGATCTTTTTGGACTGTTAGGAAATGCGCTGCTTGTAGTAGCGGATGTGGCATTGTCTATTGTAAAATCATACTACTATGTTTTCCTGACACTGACGCTAACGATATTATTGGTTCAAAGGCTACTCCATTACGTAGGCGGCACATACGCCAGGAAGGAAGCTAAATGAAGAAGCTGGCTGCATTGCTTATTTCTATAATGATTGTTGTCTGCTCAGTTTTACCGGTCGCAGGCATTGGGGTGTATGTGGCATCGGATAAAGGCGATAGAATAAGAATTCTTGAGGATATGGATATCAATAGCCCGGTAAGTGGGAACGCTATTGTTGTTCTGGGAAATGTATCGGTAAATAGCAAGGTCGATGGCCACGTAATTGCGGTTTTTGGGGAAGTTACCGTTAGTTCGGAGGTATCGGGACAGGTTGTTACGGTGTTCGGAAGAACTTATTTGAAGGAATCCGCTGCCGTGATGGGAGATGTTATTACAATCGGTTCGCTCGACAAATCGTCCGGAGCTGAAATTTTAGGCCTGGAGGTTAGAATACTCGGAGAATCCATGAATCTGGATATCGGGGCTATTTCATATTTTCGGCTGATTGTAATGATGCTGTTTAGTTTCGCTGTACTGGTTGCGGGCCTATTAGCCTTATTGATTTCTAAATCTTCGTATAAAAATATATCAAAAAATCTTGATAGGAATTTCGGCAGGAAAATCCTACTCGGCGTTCTGGCCTTGATAGGTGTCACTGCTTTGATGCTCCTTCTGTTAGTGACGTTGATAGCACCGATTT
>CAZQCL010000038.1:0-13419 GCA_964592435.1 uncultured Oscillospiraceae bacterium | reverse complement strand
TACTACATCGGCAGTTGTGACCTTGAGGAACAAATGGTATGAACAGCTTGTTGATACTGCGGGGGGGACCAAAAAATGGATTTACAGAACGCCCACTGATATAGATTTGGCCGGAGCAGATATGGTGCCGCCGGTGACAGCATTGGATGTGGAAAATGAGGAGGAATGGGTGGACCCGCTCCAATTCAGGAAGGTAACATATGATAGTGGGGTGACGATTGATTTAGGTTGCATCGAATATACGCCGGATCTGGATTACAGCAATCTGGAGAGTATTCCTGCGGACAAAATAATCGGCTTTCCTGTGACACCTAACGATCCCAATGAGGACATAACTGATGTCGATGCTGTACTGGATAATCTTAGGCACAATGTTGACATTACTATCAGTAATTTGGACCCAAACAAAACATATATTGTATGGGTGAGGGCAGCGAGGCGAAGTGTCGACCTTATTTCAGGTCCCTCTGATCCTATTATCATAACCACCTTGCCGGATTTGCCTGTTACGATTGAGAAGCCGACAGTTCCGGTGTTTAATTATGATCATGCCGCAGATACCTACATTGATCTGGGATGGAATGTTAACAGCCAGTATGTTTACTATCTGGAATACGGAATCGAGGATAACCGCTCAAAAGCTTCCGGCGATATTGTCATTACTCCCGATATGTTGGAATTTACAACATATTTTAGAGTTAATGATCTTAAACCGGATACCGTGTACTATTTCTGGTTGCAGGCAGAAGCAACCAATGCAGCAGGGGATAAAAAGAGATCGGATTTTACGGATTCTTATATTGTCAAAACAGCCAAGGACATTCCTCCGGCTACACCGATGGGTTTTGGTGTAAAGGGAACGACAGGCTCTCTAACGAAGAACAGCATCACCTACGAATGGATTGTGGAAGAAGGTATGCAGTATATCCTTGAAATTGATGATGGGATAGATTATTTTCAGAGTACGAAATATGAGATTGGTAATATTTCCGAGTTTACTGTGGAAAACCTCAGATCCAATTTTAGGTACTACGCAAGGCTCTATGCTTATGATCCCGCCAAGGGGCTTGCATCCGAGCCGACACAGAGTGTAACGGTGAGGACGCTGCGCTCCAGTGACGATTATGATTCCAGCGAGGACATTGAGGATGTAATCAGCGGAGAATTTATTATCCGGGATGCCGTATCTGTAAACGGAGTGTGGACAGTGCAGATTACAGGAGTCAATGCGGACCGCTTTGTAGAGCATGTGCAAACAGACAAGGTTCTGGACTACGATATAGATTTACGGAAGATGCCCACAGGTACGAAAAAGATTAATGTAAAGATATCTCAGAGGGTATTTAAAGCTCTTGGTATGCTTGGCGAGAACCTGCTCCTGACGACCCAGAGGAATACACTAATTATCAGGCCGGGGGTACTGGCCGACAGCAGAGGTGTTTATGGATCGGCGCAAAGAGAGGCAAATTTCATATTTGAAATTGTGCTTGACAGCAGCTCAGCGGGACGCAAGGATAATTTGACCTTTAAGACTCCTGTTTCAGAGCTTCTTATCGGCATTTCCGACGGCATTACAACTCCTGTGAAATCCTTTCAGAAGGCATTGATAGTTATGTATGAATATACTGAGGCTGCCTGGTATAAGCATGGAACGACTGCCGGATATGTTTTGCCGGAAGGGGAATCGATATGGGAAAAGTCCATATCCACGGGCAGCTTTAATCCTGATGCCAATCTTGGCATGCTGACTTTTGAAACCTATGTACCCGGGCGGATGGTGATAGCGGATCTGGGTAGCAGCTTCTTTGATGATATTTCGGGAAGCTATGCAAAAAAATCAATTTCCAATGTAGCATCAGCGCATAAATTGAAATCTGTTACAGGAAGAAAATTTGAACCACTTCGCAACCTTACTATTGGCGATGGCGTGAAATTTATGCTGGATATAATGGATGTTAATTATGGCAGCGACTACATGTCTTTAGCTGCCAAATCCGGTATCATAGAAAACTCGGATATCGGCAGCTACTCGACAGCGTGCACCAGAGAAAAACTAATAGCCATGGCAATGAGAGTTTGTGAGCTCAAAACCTCACAGAAAGCAAAGCCGACAATTGATGAAACAAGTGTTTATAAGGATATTGGTCAGGTTAATCCGACCTTGCTTTCGAAGATCCGATTTGCAAAGGAAATTGGTGTTATTACAAACAGATTTTCCGATACATTAGGACCGAAGGATATTGTAACGCGTGCAGAATCAATGGTTTTGCTTGAAAAGCTGCTGCGCTACGCAGGTGAAATTTAAGAAGATAGTAAGTAAAAAACATGCTAATCATCCAGTAATGCAGACGGATAAAGAAAATTTTCATGTATATGCCCCCCGCCATGCGGCAATAATTAAAAGAGAGTTTGACCGCATACAATTATGGTAAACATGCTTTTGCGGGCAGGGGGGCATAAATGTGAAAAATTTTGCTTTTATCATCACAATACTGGTTTTAGTTTTCTCCATTTTTGTTTTATTCATGCAGACAAATCTACCGGAAGATTCAACGGCCGAGGTTATTCAAAGAGCCTTTGAAATGACCGGGGCAGATATTGTAAGCTCAGAGATATATATCCACGGTACTGTGACGGCAGAAAACCTGGTTTATAGGAATGCCTGTGAGAAGCTGTCGACGGATATTATCCTTGGATGCGGGGCTGATACTGAGAAAGCCTTGCCTGTTTTCAACAATATCGAGACCGACATCAGCTCCGGAACGGAAACCAATTACATAATTGATGAGAATAAAAGAATTTACATCAGCATATTAAAGGATGTCGAGCACATGACAGATAACGGGAATTATTATCTTTCAATAAGTCTTGTTGATACATCCCCGCGGCCGGAATTATCCAAATCCATTGAGGGAATTGAATATGCGCTGGAGTATTATAATGTTGCACATGAAGCAAATATTTCTATTACAGGCAGTTTAAATGGGCAAATGGAGGAGCGGGAAATTGAGAAGGTCTACAAAAGGGTTTTTGAAAGCATCAAGGCCGACAAGGTTGAGGGAATGAATGGTGACGGGTTAATCAGTGTTTCAGCCTTTTCACCGGCGATCAAGGAGGCAATAAGTGTTAATGGAAAACGGGTGAATGTGAACATGGCATCAAGATATAATTCTTACGAAGAGAGGACCTACATATGGCTTGCAACGCCTGTTATTACAACTGAGTATTGATTGTGATGAAGAGTATGCGCAATACAAAAGAAAAAAAAGACAAAGGGGAGAGTAAACTTGTCCAAACTTATTATATCGGAGGGCAGGCCGTTAAAGGGAAGAGTGCATGTAAGCGGGGCAAAGAATTCAATACTTCCGATTATTGCTGCGGCCTTACTTGCCGATGGTAAAAGTGTGATCGATGAAATACCTTATCTGAATGATGTGAAAATTATGTGCGATTTGGTAGAATCACTGGGCGCATCTATCAGCTTATCAGACAATCGAAGCAAGCTGGAAATTTGTTGCGGGGGATTGTCCAACACAACGGCCCCCTATGAGCTTGTTAATAAAATGAGGGCGTCATTTTTGATAGCGGGGCCGCTTTTGGCTAAGGCAGGATATGTGCGCATATCTCTCCCGGGAGGATGTGCTATCGGATCGAGGCCTGTAGACCTTCACCTGAAAGGCTTTATGGCACTGGGAGCAAGCATTGCACAAGGCCACGGCTATATTGAAGCAAGGAGGAGTGGCAGACTTAAGGGCGGCAAGGTTTATTTAGACTTTCCCAGTGTGGGAGCCACGGAGAATACTATGATGGCAGCTACACTGGCCGAAGGCTTGACGATTATTGAGAATGCTGCGATTGAACCGGAAATTGTCGACCTGGCAACATTTCTGACATCAATGGGAGCGGAAATTAAAGGTGCCGGAACGGATACTATAAAGGTTTCCGGAGTAACAGATCTAAAAGCTGCCAGTCATACAATCATACCAGATCGTATTGAAGCAGGGACCTATATGGTGGCAGCAGCCATCACCGGCGGAGATGTAGTGGTTGAGAATGTTGTAACCGATCATCTGAAGCCTGTTACAGCAAAGCTTCGCGAGGCCGGAGTAGAAGTATCGGAGGAGCTGACTTCCATACGTGTCAAAAAAAGAAATCTGCAGGCGGTTGATATTAAAACTCACCCTTATCCGGGGTTCCCCACAGATATGCAATCTCAGATGACTTCTCTTTTAAGTATGGCATGCGGAACCAGTATGGTAATAGAAACAATCTTTGAAAATCGTTTCATGCATGTAAGTGAGCTCAAAAGAATGGGTGCTAATATTAAGGTGGAAGGCAGAAGCGCCATTATTGAAGGAGGCGGCAGGCTGACCGGAGCAAAGGTCAAAGCAACAGATCTGCGAGCCGGAGCAGCACTGATACTGGCAGGACTTAGTGCAGAGGGAACAACAGAAATTGAAAATATCGAACATGTTGACAGAGGATATATTGGAATCGCTGAAAAGCTAAAAAGCCTTGGAGCGAATGTTGTAAGGGTGGATGAAGACCAGGCGTCTGTGAAGGCATAAGCTTGGAATGCAGATCAAAGTAATAAGGCAGTACAGGTCAAAGTATACGGTATAAATCGCATACTTTTTTTTTATGTGAATATATATTATGAAAAGGAAATCAGATTTATTTTTTCGACTATTCTGGAATAGGTAGCGTCGTTTGTGGAGGTTTTCGTTTCCTGCTACGAAGCCTTGCTGCTTAGCACTGTCGCTGCTGAGAAGGGACTGAGGGGGTCTAATGAAAAAGCTAATTTACTATGCGGCTCTGATGCTCGCTATTGTTGTAATGCTGCCTATGACTATAGTGAAAGGGTGCGGCCCCTCATATGTGCCGGAACAATCTTGCAAAGAAAAAGAAAAAGAGAAGGTTGCCAAAATTGCACACAAAATTACTGTGTACAACCCAGTATTGGACAGGACAGATGAAATGAATCTGGATGAATACATCAAGGGGGTTGTTGCTGCCGAAATGCCGGCTGATTTTGCAATAGAAGCACTAAAAGCACAGGCGGTGGCGGCGAGGACCTTTGCTTATGGACGCATGTCGGGAGTTTACAAACCAAAGCAGGACACCCATGAGGGGGCGGATATTTGCACCAATTCCGCACACTGCCAGGCATGGATGAGCAAGGAAAGTGCTTTGAAAAAATGGAGCGTTCTGTTTGCAACTAGGAATTGGGGTAAAATCGAAAAAGCTGTTAATGAAACGTCAGAAATGATTGTTTTATATCGAGGAAGCATCGCAAATACATTGTTTCATGCAAGTAGCCCCGGTAAGACCGAGAATGCGGAGGATGTATGGTCGGGTGTAAGCGTCCCCTACCTTCGCAGTGTGGAAAGTGAGGGAGAAGAAGCCTCAAAAGGATATGTTACTTCTATTTCCCTGGGAATAGATCAAATAAGCGAAAAGCTTCAAGAGGCCTATCCTGAAAATGAGTTTGATGAAGAGTTATTTGAGAGCATTAGAATAACGGACTATACCACAGGCGGCAGGGTAAAAGCAATAAAGGTCGGCGATATCACTATGGAGGGCACTCAGTTCAGGACACTGTTTGGCCTGCGCTCAGCTTGCTTCACAATTGAACCGGCGGAGGATGATATGCTAAAGATTACTACCACCGGGCACGGACATGGGGTTGGAATGAGCCAGTGGGGTGCGGATTCACTGGCAAAAAAGGGAGGGACCTATAGGGAAATTCTCCAGCATTATTACACCGGTGTCGATATTGTATCAATACAGCATTATGAAAGTCTAAAATAGCAGGTTAATTTTAAAAAATTTCATCTCAATATGTATATTGTTGCCATATGCGGAAACAATATTTTATGGAGGTGGAATCCTAATATGAAAAAGTCGTTTCCAGAAGACAAAGGAACAAAAAAAGGAGTAAAGGAGTTTCTCGAAAAAAAAGGTTTCTATATTGTCCTGTTATTATGCATAGCGGTTGTGGCCACTACCGCGATAATTGTAGCTACACGTAACGCTAATAGGCAGCCTGACTACGAAGCAAGAGATTTTACTGGCGAATCGGAAGGTGAATTAATCACGGAGGATGCGGCAATGAATGATCCGGCGCGGCTTAATGGCGGCGAACCCGAAGATACCCAGGCATCCGCAGCATCGAATAAACCCGATATAGGCGATCCTGCTTCATTAACCAAAACGGAGGGTGATAATGCTGCTGTAATCGGCGGCGACACTGCGAAGAAAGATCCTAAAACAACGCCAAAGGGAAAAGACCAGCCGAAAAAGGAAGCAGATCCTAAGCCAAAAGAAAACACTCCTATAAAGCGACAAAGCTTCATAATGCCTGTAAACGGTGAAATAACACTGGAATTTGCCAAGGACAGGCTGGTTTATTCAAAGACGCTTGAGGATTGGCGAGCACATCTTGGGGTTGATATCGCCTCGGATAGAGGCACACCTGTAAAGGCAGTTTCTGACGGTGTAGTCTGTGATGTCCGCAATGACCTGTATTATGGAATTGCACTGGTAATCGATCACGGAGATGGCATTAAGTCCCTGTACAGGAATCTTGCCACGGATGATATGGTGGCGGTGAACCAGAAGGTCAAACAGGGCGAAATAATCGGAAGTATAGGTAATACCGCAATGGATGAATCATCTGAACAGCCGCATCTTCATTTCGAGGTACTTAAAAATGATATTACTGACGATCCAATGGAGTATCTTCCACAGATCCCGGTAGAATAAATTGTTGTAGCTTACCGAATATTACTCTTAAGGGCAAAAGCCCTTTATAGAAATTAGGCGAGTGTAATTTGGCTAACATTGCCAGATTATATTCGCCTATTCTTTTTAATTCCCCCATTTAATTCATATAGCAGCCATACAAGGCATATATATACTGTAGATGTGTAAAGAAGCCGTTAACACGGTTTGATTCCTGAAAGACAAGGGGCTCCCATTGCCTTCATATACACGCTGTTTTTACGCATTCTCCACAGTATGACTTGAAGAGGGGGTATACATAATTGAAAGAATATATTGAAGAGAGGGCAATAGAACTGGCCAACTACATTATTGAAAAAAAGACGACTGTCAGAGCAGCCGCTAAAAAATTCGGCATAAGCAAAAGCACGGTACATAAGGATGTCACAGAAAGGCTGATTAAAGTGAATTCTGAACTGGCTGACAGTGTTAGAGTCGTACTTGAAGAAAATAAGGCGGAGAGACATATTAGAGGTGGAGAAGCGACAAAAGCAAAATATCAGGGGATAAACACCAAAGTAGTATAAAAACTACATAAAACATCAATTAGTGCCGTTTATGCCGGGACAGTATCGAAATATGTCCCGGTTTTTTTATGCCCGTCAGGCGAAACTCTTTTAACTTTATTGGTGAAACGCGAATAGTCAGGTAGCGGCAGCATTGTTTCTACAAAACTATTGTTGCATAATTGTAATATTATGATAATATTAATTTGTAGTTTAAGAATATTTTCTATATACCTTCAAAGTATTTTACATAGCATTGATGAAAACTGACATAAATTGCAAAGGGGTGTTACTTTTGGGTTTAGGACAGGATATAGGTATTGACCTTGGAACCGCTTCTGTTTTGGTTTATATTAAGGGAAAGGGTGTAGTTCTACGAGAACCATCTGTGGTGGCAATTGACAAGAACACGAACAAATTACTGGCCGTTGGCGAAGATGCACGTCGCATGCTTGGCAGGACACCGGGGAATATAGTTGCTATAAGACCTCTTAAGGACGGCGTTATATCCGATTATGATATTACCGAAAGAATGTTAAAATATTTTATTAGTAAAATCTGCGGAAACAAGCTGTTTAGACTTTTCAAACCGAGAATAATGGTCTGTGTACCCAGCGGTGTAACAGAGGTGGAAAGACGTGCTGTTATTGATGCGACAATACAGGCAGGGGCCAGAAAGACTTATTTGATTGAAGAACCCATAGCTGCGGCTATAGGTGCAGGGATTGATATAGCAAAGGCCTGTGGCAGCATGGTTGTCGACATAGGCGGAGGCACTACCGATATTGCAGTCATATCTTTGGGAGGCACCGTAGTTTCTTCCTCTATCAAAATTGCCGGTGATAAGTTTGACGAGGCTATTGTGCGATACATGAGAAAAAAGCATAATATCATGATTGGTGAGCGTACATCGGAAGAACTGAAAATTAGTTTAGGCACAGTCTATCCCAGAGTTCAGGAAGTAGCTATGGATGTTAGGGGAAGAAATCTAATATCAGGTTTACCAAAAACGATTTCAGTAACATCATCGGAGATGATGGATGCCCTGGAAGAGCCCATGTCGAGTATTATTGAGGCAATTCATGCCGTACTTGAGAGAACACCGCCGGAGCTTGCAGCTGATATCAGCGATAGAGGTATAGTCCTGACAGGAGGCGGCAGCCTGGTTTACGGACTGGACAAGCTGTTGCAGGAGAAGACAGGCATAAATGTAATTATCGCAGAACAGGCGATTTCCTGTGTCGCATTGGGCACCGGTGAGGCGCTCAATGATATCGAGGCGATTGAACAGAGCGCAGTAGCTGAAGGCAAATACAGGGCGAGATAACATATTCTTTAAGAATTTTCCCGAAACCATTAAGTCGATCGGTTTATTTTCCGATAATCTTTATAGCGTAAATAACGGCAGATATGGTTTAAGAGGGAATATTTATGACACGTGGTTTATACACTTCCGGCTGGAGTATGCTGGCGATTGAAAAAAAGATGGATATCATTTCAAATAACATGGCTAATGCCAGTACCAACGGCTATAAAAAAGACACCCTGGTATTGGAGAGCTTTCCTGATCTTCTGACCAAAATAATAAAAGGTACGGATGCAGCATCATCCAGACCTTACAGCATTGGTACAATGCAGCTTGGCGCCGATGTGGGTGAGGTTTATACCTACTATTCACAAGGTCAGCTTAATGATACAAATAATTACCTTGATATGGCAATCAGGGATAGCAATAATGCGTTTTTTACCATCGCGGCTTCCGATGCGGAGGGTAATGCAGAGGTCTTTTATACCAGGGACGGTTCTTTCGCAAGAGGCGCAGATAATATGCTGGTAACAAAGGAAGGGTACGTTGTTTTGGGAGAAAACGGGCCTATAATGCTGCAGGGCGGGGATTTTACCGTTGAGGATGACGGTACCGTCAGCCAGGGAGATGAAATATTAGATAGACTATTGATTACGGAATTTGCCGACACATCGATTCTAAGGAAATACGGTAATAATTTGATCCGGGCAGAGGCGGGCTCTGAAACGGTTGAGTTTACCGGAACTATTCAGCAGGGAGCCTTGGAATTGTCAAATGTCAATATTGTAAGGGAAATGGTAGACATGATAACCGTCTTGCGCTCCTATGAAGCCAACCAAAAGGTACTGCAGGCTATGGATAGTACATTGGAGAGGGCGGTCAACCAGGTGGGAGCTGTACGGTAGCGGCAGAGGGCATTTTGCGATGTAACATGTTTTGAGTCCCGCACAGTTAAATTATTTTGAGGTTAGATTGCAAAAGCCTTAGTAGAATGATTATTCACGGATAGAATGAATACGGGAGGGTCGTCAGTATGATGAGAGCACTTTGGACTTCTGCATCGGGGATGCTGGCACAGCAGATGAATGTGGATGTTATAGCAAACAATCTGGCAAATGTAAACACTACGGCATATAAAAAGGAACGTATAGAGTTCAAGGATCTTCTCTACGAAACAATGAACAGAGGCTATGTAATGGAGGACGGGGGAAGGCCCGTTAATTTGCAGGTAGGCCATGGCACGACAGCAGTGGCTACATTGAAGGACTTTGGAACGGGAAGCCCTGAGGAAACCGGAAACCCGCTTGATTTCTTTATTGATGGAGAAGCTTTCTTCATGGTACAAGGACCTACAGGAGAAGTTAATTATACACGAGATGGCAGCTTTAAGATCAGCATAACGGATATGGGAAAGATGCTTACAACCTCTGAGGGCTATGCCGTTCTGGATGAAATGGAAACTCCAATTTACATTGATGTTGACCTGTCCCAGCTAAAGGTTTCGCAAAACGGTGAGCTGAGCTATATTGATGAGGACGGCTTGTATATACCAACAGGGCAAATTATAGGGCTGGTATATTTTGAAAACAGAGCCGGTCTGGAAAGCATTGGGGGAAATCTTTACGAAGCTACGCAGGCTTCGGGGTTTCCTGTTATGGCTATTGAATCCGCACTGGTGAGTCTGATTAATCAAAACTTTATCGAATCGTCCAATGTAAAAACAGTTGAAGAGATGGTAAAGCTTATTGTTGCGCAAAGGGCCTATGAACTGAATTCCAAGGCAATACAGTCGTCAGATGAGATGCTTAGCATTGCAAACAACCTGAAAAGATAATAGTATATACATAGACACACATAATTGGGAGAACTGATCGAAGGGATAAACGGAAAAGAGAGATAAGCGAGCCCTGGGAATAAAGAGGCAAGAGGATTGAGCTATGACAATAGATAAAATCGGTGGGAATATTATAGACAGTTATACGGATAATGTGGTGAATTCAGTAGCGCAGTCTGCTGATGACAGCTTTGCGAGGCGTTTGGAAGCGGCGGCACAAAACAGTGACGATAGGGAGCTCAAAAAAGTGTGCCAGGAGTTTGAAGCTATCATGCTAAATATGATGTACAAGCAAATGAAGGGAACCATAATCAAATCATATCTTATTGAAGAGGATCCGGGCACTGCGATTTTTGAATCTATGGCAGATGAAGAGCTTATGAATCAAGCCTCGAAAACCGGAACCCTGGGACTTGCGCAGTCGCTTTATAAGCAGTTGTCCAGGCAACATGCAAAGGTAGCCTCGGTAGCCGGATGGGAGAGCGCAAACGCGGCTTTGGCAGCTGAAAATGAAGCCGCAAAGGCAGCTACGGCAGCTAATACCGACGCTGATGAGATAAATGTAGCTCCAATAGAGGAAATTCAGGAAAGTGAGCGTATTGATAAAGAAAGCAATTAGCGGAAAAGTTAAAAAGAGAATAATACTATTTCTGATTATTCTACTGCCCCTCATGATTTTGTGTGCAGGGCTTTTTTTATTTAATGCAAAAAAAAGGACTGCGCCGGAAGTTTCTGAGGCTACTGCCCCTGCGGAAACTGCTGAACATGCTGAAACTCATGTCCCTGCCCAACCATGGGTCAATCCTGTGGAATATATTCACCGATCTGAAACAATCAACGGACTGAAGCAGGAGATTAACATACTGGAAATAAATATGAACGCTTCAGGTGTAAAGATCCAGCCTGTCTTATCTCATGATTTGATATATGGCTTTGAGCTGCTAAGCGAAATGGCGAGCAGGAAGAATGCCTATGCCGCAGTGAATGGTGGCTTTTTCCGGGATTTTGGGCTTCCTTCCGGGATGGTAGTCATAGACGGAGAGCTTATATCCATTTCAACGGGGCAATATCCTGTTTTTGTAATAGAGAAGGGGAGAGCCGAATTTCGTGAGATTACAGGTAAGCTGACTGTTGAATTTATCAGAGGAGATGCCCAGGAGGAAGCGGCAGCCGCTACTCTGGAAGTCCACAATATCAATTTCCCGGCAAAGGGAAAACAGACAGTAGTTTATACACCTGCCTATGGGCGAAGCAATCGGGCAGAAGCTGGAAATATTACCGCAACGGTTGAAAACGGTGTTGTGGTAAAGATTGCCGACTACACTCAAGAAGCAGTAATTCCTAAAAATGGGATGCTCATTTCTTTTTTTGATACGAAAAGGTATGCCGGCGTAGAATTGCCTATTAGGGTAGGCGATTCGGTAAGGCTAGTTCATGAACCGGATATGACCGGAGATGTAATGGCTTATGAATGCGGAAGCTGGCTTGTCAGGGATGGGGTGGCAGTTGTGAAGGACAAGGATGCCTGGGTGGGGGTTTTGACCAACCGTGATCCCAGAACGGCCATAGGCATCAAAGAGGATGGGACGGTTCTGCTGATTACCGTGGACGGCAGACAACCGGGATACAGCGCCGGGTTTACCGGTAAGGAGCTTGCGGAATACCTGATTAAATGTGAAGCAAGGGATGCGGCTATGTTGGATGGTGGAGCTTCAACGCAAATGCTGCTGGAGGGAAGGCTAGTAAGCCGGCCTTCTCACAAGGGTGAGGAAAGACCCTTGGCAGGCGGGATATTAGTACTTTTGGAGAGGGACTGGAAGCAGAGCCGGTAGAAGCGGAAGCAAAATACTGGAAGCAGTAGAACTAAAAGTAGAAGAAGAGCTGCTCTAATGCATTTTCAAAATTGTAGTCAAAGTCCGCAATGGGTAGCTTATCATAGCTGTCGGCTTTCAGGAAGGGGTTGTGGGAGATATCCTCGGCAGCGACCCAGCCCAGCTTGTAATAAGCATGCCAGGTGCCCTGGCGGATGACCATCTCCTGAAGATAAGAAAGATGTTGATCCATATTGCATAGGTATAGGCCGCAGCTATAGGGACGGATTGTATAGCGGGAGCAAAGGTTTTCGTGCAGGAAGCAGCATACCGGAGGATGTTGCACCTGCTTGGTAAGGATTATAGGCTCCGCATTGTTATACTCAAACAAAAGTGTTGCCTCAAGAGGCGTGATGGATGTTGCTGATGCCATTTCCCGTATTGCCTTGCTGCGGAAGGCCATATCCGGTTTATCGGGTAGCACAAGGACACTTTGTACAGCCTGTTCGAAGCTCATACCAAGGCCTTCCAAAAGCGGTGAGATATCCAGACCCAGTACGGGGATATTATCACTGCAGCATTCTCCGCAACCCTTACACTTACTGGTTTTAAGGTCACAGGTCGATCTAAAAATTTCTAGCTCCGTAGCCAACTCAGCCAGCGTAGCATCCGGATCGTAGTATTTAAGTTCTACTTTTCCATTATCAGAAATAAATTCAATCATGTGTTTATGATAACAGATTGAAATTCACCGTGCAATCATGAACAGGAAAACAAACGTTATTGGAAAACATGAAATTTTTCCCTTAGCAAAAAAACTATTGCTTTACATAATAAAAGTGTTATATTAATTATAGGAAATGGATTGCCTTGCAGAAGGGAATTGTTATGGGTACAAGGAAAAGAAATACAAGTACAATTTACTATTCAAACGAATAACAGAATCAAGAAGAAGTTTGAGTATCTGTTTTATTGTAGCAAAGTCATAGAATAAAAAAGCACAAATAAGCAACTATATATGATATAGAAAGAATTTGAAGAACAAATTTTTTGCACTTTTAGTTGCTTGAGCTTTCAGCAATGATTATAAACATTTTTATCAAAAATTATTTTTGTAGCTTATATAGGATTAATTATTGGAAAGAATGGTTTAATGTACAGATCAAAACGGAGCAGATT
>CAZQCL010000037.1:0-13485 GCA_964592435.1 uncultured Oscillospiraceae bacterium | reverse complement strand
TTACACGTGTATCGCTTAACCCAGGTGAGAAAAAAGAGGTTTGCCTTTCCTGTTGCATAGACAAGCTTCGCTGGTACAACCCCGAAACAAATAACTGGGAGTTGGAATCAATGCAATACGAAGCTTATATCGGAACAAGCAGCGCAAATGCCGACCTGCTGTCAGGAGCTTTCTCGATATAGCCGGTTTTGCATGGGGGACACAGGGACGACACAGGGGGGACAAGTACCTTGTCCCCCTGTGTCATATCACTCAAACTCCCGGAAGCCCATCTTCAGCCAAGCTTCCTTCGTAATTGTGTTTTGCGCGGTCAGGCCGTTATCCCGCTGGAATTGGTGGAGGGCATTTTTCATTCCGTCCTCATATATGCCGTCAAGGGGACCATCGTAGTATTTGAGCTGCTGCAGCCTCTGCTGAATAGCAAGCACATCGGCACCCCGGTCACCGGCGTTGATTTCATCAAATCCCCGCCCAAAAGGACCGAATGGGCCATTTACAATTGTCACCTCAGTACCAATTGGCACTAAGCCGTACAGCTCCGCCACATCCCCGCTGAACATGCGGATGCAGCCCATACTCACGGCAGATCCTATGGAATTATTATATAAAGTGCCGTGGATACCGTACTTACCCCAAGGCACATCCAATCCAAGCCACCTTCCGCCGAAACCCTCGCCCCAGTCTCCCTTTTCAATGATTGCCCAACAGCCCAACGGGGAAGGATAGCCTGACTTACCTGACCCGATAGTATACTCCTTAACACACTTCTTGCCTTCCAACAGGTACAGCGTCTTATCTTCAACATCAATAAAGATGGAATATTCTTTTTTTTCTTCCAGTGCATTAACATTAAGGGACGCATCCTTCTTCGCATCTATGCAAATCTGTGTGACAGATAAGGCAAGCAAAATAACTAAGAAATATAATGCAGAAAGCTTCAACCTGCTCAACAAAAAAACACCCCCGTAACATCGCCCTAACCACATTCTATTTATATGCGAGGGTGTTTTGTCCAATACTTCACGACTTCATACAGGCTATGACATTATTTAATTACATAAGCTCAACTTTAGCTCAACTCCGTTGGCTCCGTTTAATTATGAAGCAAGCCTGATCGCCACGTTTCTGCCTGTTTAGCTCCTCGGCTTTTTTCCTATAGCCTCTAACCCTATTGAAGTGAATAAGACGGTAAATTATCGTGTGCGGAAATTGCAGCAGGCCTTTTCCAACGATATGTCTTTCACTTCCGATAAATTGGCTTTCACTTGAATCCCATATAATATCCACAATTTCAAAATTATGTTCCCTGCATAGTATTTCCATACTCTTGACCGAATGAAGAATAAAATGCCTCGGCGCCTCTATATGGCACCAGTTGACACCATAATGTTCCCAGGCATAGGAAGAGGATAAGGGCATTCTGATAATACACACCCCTTCGTCAGACAAGAGGTTAGAAAGGGCTTTCATCGTGTCAGTCTGCTCGTAAATATGTTCAAAGGAATGATTGAACATGATGATATCATATTTACCTTTGCCATCCAGCTGGATCAGCTGCGATTTTAAAAGCCTTACGCCATTATCTCGGTAACTGTCTGCACTCATATAAGGGTCGATTCCACAAAGCTTCTTAAAGCCAAGCCCTGCAAACATGTTCAGTAATTCGCCATTTCCGCATCCCACATCCAATATGCTGCTTTCAAATGATATGCTGCCCTTTGAAAGCTCCTTCGAGAGAAATTCATAGACAATCTTCTTGCCGCCGGGAATAACCTTTGAAATCAATCTTCCTGCAATGCCCTTGCCACTGAACTGATAACTGCTCTGCAGCATCTTTAGTTTTTCGACTGCCGACGTTGTGTTAAAGGAATAATAGTTGGATGGATAAAATCTGCCAATATCCTCGGGCACCTTTGTGATTTGCAGACAGGAGCACTCCGAGCACTGAAAATAGTCGAATTTCTCCCCGGTTCCGAACATCATCTCGCCGACTTTATATTGCACATTGTTTTTACCATTGCCGCATATTACGCATACATGCTCTTCATTATTCTTCAAAGCATTTCACCCGCTTCTATATTGCCGCCACTGGCCTTCTTGCCGCTCTTACTGTTCTTGCTGTTCCAGTCATTCCCATCGTTCCCGCCATTCCGGTCGTTCCTGTCGTTCCCGTCGTTCCAGTCATTCCCGTCGTTCCCGTCGTTCCTGTCGTTCCTGTCGTTCCCGCCATTATCACCGTTCTTACAGCCAGGTGTTCTAGTTATTCCGGACGCTCACTTGTTCGACTTGAGCTGCGCAAGTGCTTTAACCACATCCCTGCGTCTTAGTAATCCGCGCTTTGGCAATTGTTTACCCGCATCTTTGAACTCCTCCGGATGCCAGTATACATTTGCTCCTTCCGCAGCTGCATTTAGAAAGCTGTCGAACTGCTTATCCGTAAGTGCTTTGTCTGATTCAAGGCAGTCAATTACCTTTGACAGGCGGCTATCCTTACGGGCAATTTTCACAGCGGCCTGATATATTGTTTCCACCTCTATGCCGGAGGCGCCGGAAGTCTTGAAACAGCCGCCGGTTTCGTTAGCATCGGGCGTACCGGAAGCCTCAGAATCCCCGAACCGGTATTTCAAATCAATCTGTTGCCTATATCTGCTCAGAAGAATCTCCGGTGATGCGGCCATTACTGCAAGCTCTCTCCCCGTAAGCAGCCTGTCCGGCTGAAAGCTATTGTTCTTGTATCCTATCACGAAGCCGGCTGATGCAAGCTCCCTTACCGACTCAAAGCAGGGATCTGTATCGTCTATATCCTCAAAGGGGGACATTTCTATCAGCTCCGAAGCAGTAATCACCTTGTAACCGGCCTCAGACAGTAGCCTGAGGCTTTTGTCAAGGGCAGATGCCACAGGAGTCTGCAGCGACATATTGCAGCCATCCTTCTGGAATATAATCTGGCCGTTCAATATATCCGGGTCTTCCATCAGGGAACGCTCAATTAAATCCATCATTTCCCTGACGTCCTGCTCGTAGCTTCCCTTCGTTGGCTTCCAACCACCTGCATCATAGCTTGCAGCAAGATACTGGTAGTTCATGTATCTATATGCATCATAGGATGTATGACCATCAGGAATTTTGTCAATGTAATGCGGCGGGCGGGACAAGCGCATCTTAAAGTCAGTTTCCTTCAAAACCAGGCTGTCCAGCATTTCCAGATCGTCAATCACTTCCCTTAGGCTTTTAAAGCAAACCCTTTTACCGTAAACAAGCCTCATAGGGCCAAAAAGTGTATGACTATATCCGTGACTGGTCAGTTCGTGGCCTCCCGCTATTATTTCCCTCGCAAGCTGAGGTTGATTCTTGACACCTGCAAGCTTATCCTGCCCGAATTCGGGATAATGGTCGTAGCTGACTCCGCTCCAGGTGAAGTCGCCCTTCACACCCGCCTTGTCCGGATAATTGTGCTCCGTTGTTCCAATAACATCAAAAGTGCCCTTTGCACCATATTTATTAAGTATATTCAGAAGCTCCGCAGTAAGGCCTATTTGTTCGCCGGAGTCTCTGACCGGCGGATTCGGGAAAGCTGCGCTGGGTCCGTCATCAAATGTCATTGCCACAAAGCGACCCGAACTTAAAGGGGCTGTTCTTTCAATCCTCCGCACAGAGCTCAGGTACCTTCCGGCCATGGCTTTCTTGCGAATCTTCCTGTAAGCGTTGATTTTTCGCGCCATATCATAAATAAACACAGTGGCTACACCTCTTTATGAATATTTACATCCAGCCAGCCCTTCAGCGGCTTCCGACCTAATCCGGCTATTCGCCCGCCTTCCATTATACAGGCATAAGCCATCTTGGCAAGCGGCTTCGGCAGCCGCCAAAGCTGTCTGCTCTTTATGCTCTTTAATATCTGGCTTGCGGGCCCATAAAGCCGCGAAGCCGGTGAGCCCCATACGCGGCCCAGACCCAACCTTAACGCATCCTTTATTTCTGACCTGCCCTTATATTCCCAAAAGGCCTTTCCAATTTCTCTGGTATAATGTCCATCGCTTCCGGCACAAAAGGCTTTGCCCCTCTTTATAGCCTCTTCCATAGCCATATTATTAGCCTCAATATTTCTACATAAAGAAGCACGGCTATTGTATACCTCTATGCCGTCCAGCTCATCCCATAGCGCCGCTTCATGCTCAATAGCCGCTTTGAAGGGGTGTGCGATAAAAACCAGTGCCCCCTGCTCTCGCGCAGCCAATACTATATCACGCCAGCGATACCGTCCTGAAGCATCCCTCGGAAGATTGAGTTTTTCAAGTCCTTCTCTTAGAAAATAGACAAGAAGATGGCCCATATCAGTAGAATATTCTGCTCCCGGAATGATCATAATATCCGACCGACCTAATTTCATAGCCTCCTCACTGCCTTCAAAGCTATTGTGATCGGTGATTGAAATGCCCTGCAGCCCTGCCAGTAAAGCCGCCTTTATTATATCCTCCACGCTGCTTCGAGAATCAGGAGAATAGGCAGAATGTATATGTAGATCGAATTTCACTGAATCAACCTCCTGCCTTCTTAATTGCCTGTCTTATGTAAGCCAACGATGGCCTCAGATCCTTCATCTCCAGCACGCCGTCCTTAATCCTCGGATTCAGGAGCTGACCGATGAACTCAAACAAAAACTTAAATTTATTCTTCTTCATTCTCATATAACCGGGCAGTGACAAAAGATCCTGGAACAAAAATCTCATGCGGGCTCCCTGTTTATAACCGCACTTATATCCGCACTTGTGGACGGCTGTACTGCCGCTAGTCTTGTCGCCCTGCTCTCCGGATACGATGCTGCCGGCGCACTCACCATGTTGCTCTCCGGATACGGTGCTGCCGGTGCGCTCACCATGTTGCTCTCCAGATACGGTGCTGCCGGTGCGCTCACCATGTTGCCCTCCGGATACGGTGCTGCCGGTGCGCTCACCGCTTAGCTCTCCGGTGGCGGCGCGGTAAATAGCATAGGGTATATCACACCCGGAAATAATAGAAAGGGGTAAGCTTCCCCAAAACCTTGGGTTTATTTCCATAAGGTAGACCCCGGTTTCCAAGCTCCCCTTAAATTCCACCATAGCAACCCCTCTCCAATTTAATTCCTTTAAGAGTCGGACCGCATAATCGATAAGCTTATCATCCCAGATACTCTCGCAAAAACAGCTCGGGCCCCCGGTTACCGGATATTCTCTAAGCCTTTTATGACAGAAAATCTCCAGGGGCTCCCCATTCCTGTCAAAAACCGCTGATACGCCGAAGCCCTCACCCTTAACGTATTCCTGAGCCAAAGGAAACTCCTGTATGGAATGCATTTGCGAATAGGCTTCAATGAAAGTCTGCCGATTTTCGACTATTTTATAGCGTTTTGCGGGCTTTAGCTTCAAAGCCTCGCCTTTTCTATACTTTATAACAACAGGATATTTTATTCTTTCAGACAGCTGCTCAACGGTCTCATTTCCTGACAAGGTGGTTGTTTCAGGGCAGGGAATACCTGTCTTTTTTGCAATATCTATAAGCCTCTGTTTGTCGTTTGCGATTTCCACACTCTCCAATGAGGGCACTATAAAGTCAACGTGCGGCTCAAGAAGCTCGCTGTACTCGCATACAGCCAGAAGGGTATCAATACCCACAGCAATCAGCACCGGTTTTTCATTAGTGCCCGCACCCGCACTCACATTTGCATCGGTCCTCACACCCATGTCAGCGCCTTTATTCGAATTTCCTTTGCACTCTGCTGCCAGATTAATTATGCTATTAATAAAGCCAGACTTGTCTTCGGCTGCACTCGGAAGCAGCCTCCTATCAGAAGCATACCTTGAATAGAAGCCCAATATGGACTTTTGCGGAATAGTATCATATTCTAAGGCAGTTATATCGATTGATCTCCTGCCCAGCGATCTTACGGCTGCCAACCCCATACGGTAATGAACATCAGTAATAAATGCCCTTTTCAATAGTCTACCCCTTTATTTGAACTATTCCCCCAGCTTTATTTCCAGTTTGTCAAACCAGACCTTATCAATAAATTGATCAGAGGAAAAGAACGTTCTTCTGAAAATGGCAAGCTCTTTTGTATTCTTTTTCAACCAGAGCGGAACAGGGACATCAACATCCGCGCAAAGGTCTATAAGGCATTTCTCCAGCTTATCCCTGAAGCTGTGCTCCTGCGCATTATCCTCTGCAAAGCCTTCCCTTACCAGCTTTCCCTTTAAAAAAATCTTCCCGCTCAGTGTCAAATCACTCACTACACCTTTCTCTTGGGGACACAGGGGGACGGTTCTCTTGTGTCGTTACGCTGTGCCTGCAGGTGGATGACACAAGAGAACCGTCCCCCTGTGTCAAGAGAACCGTCCCCCTGTGTCCCCCCTGTGTCGTCCTCAGTCCCATCCTATCATTTTCCCAGCTTGTATTCAATAGAATCCACAAGGGCCTTCCAGCTGGCTTCAATTATATCGGTAGAAACACCAATGGTGGTCCATACCTCTTCTCCATCAGTAGACTCTATCAAAACCCTTACCTTTGCTGCGGTTGCCGAGGTAGAATCCAGCACTCTTACCTTAAAGTCTGTCAGTTTCATTTCGTGAATGCTGGGGTAAAACCTTGACAGCACCTTCCTGGCAGCATTGTCAAGGGCATTAACCGGGCCGTCGCCCTCGGCAGCAGTAATCTCCTCCTGGTCGCCCACCTTGACCTTTATCATCGCGGACGAATTACGTTCATTGGCTTTCGCCGGCTCATTAACAATCACCTTAAAATCCCTTAATTCAAAGGAAGGGTGATATTTACCCAAAATTTTCCTGATAATCAGCTCAAAGGAGCTCTCAGCACCTTCATACTGGTACCCCTCATGCTCCATTTCCTTTAGCTTAGCAATAATTTGCCTGGCCTCGGGAGAATCCTTTGTAAGCGAAGGCTCTATCCTTTTTGCCATGTTCATTACAGCACTGCGGCCGGCAACCTCAGACATGAGAAATGTCCTCTCATTGCCGATAATCTCAGGATTGAGCAGCTCATATGCCAATGTATTCTTTGCCACCGCATCGGCATGCATCCCGGCCTTGTGCGCAAATGCCGCCTTTCCCACATAGGGTGCTCTTTCATCATGAATAACATTGGCAATCTCGCTGATAGCACGGGCTACAGTAGTCATTTCATGCATGCTCTCCTCAGGAATACAGCTGTAACCCATTTTTAGCTGCAGCGTCGGTATTATTGAGCACAGGTTTGCATTACCGCACCTTTCCCCAAATCCGTTTATTGTACCCTGCACCTGGCTTGCACCTGCCTGCACCGCCATTATCGTGCCGGCCACAGCCATATCTATATCATTGTGACAGTGAATCCCGATGGGAATATCGAATTTCGCAACCATTTCCCTGGTAATATCATAAATATCCGCAGGCAAAAAGCCACCCTTCGTATCACACAGGCAAAGGCTGTCAGCGCCTGCCTCAGCCGCAGCCCTCAGCGTTTCCACCGTATATGCGGGGTCTGAGGCGTAGCCGTCAAAGAAGTGCTCTGCATCATATACCACTTCCTTGCCCAAGCCCTTTAAATATCTGACCGTATCGGATATCATTTTGATATTCTCATCCAGCGTAGTCTTTAATATATCCGTCACCTGGAAGTCCCATGATTTTCCAAATATCACAAGGGCATCCGTACCTGCATGCAACAGCGATTTAACATTGGCATCCTCCTCAACGGGAATTCCCACTCTTCTCGTACTACCGAAAGCGATAAGCTTTGCATGATTTAATTTTATCCTCTTAACTCTCTCAAAAAACTCCAGATCCTTAGGATTAGAACCGGGATTCCCGGCTTCAATATAGTCAACACCCAAAGAATCCAGTCTTTTTACGATTTTCAGCTTATCCTCCACAGTGTAGGAAATGCCCTGCGCCTGAGCGCCATCCCTAAGTGTGGAATCCAGTACTACGATCTTTTTCATATGGTCTCCCTCCCATTTGAAGCTTTTCTGCCATGGTTGCTGACAACCCTGTTGATGGCATTAATATAAGCTCTCACACTGGCCTCAATCACGTCTGTGCTTACACCCCTGCCTACAAAAATCCGGCCATCCTTCATAACCCTGACCGTGGCTTCCCCTAACGCATCCTTACCCTCAGTGACGCCTCTCAGGCTATAATCCTGGAGCTCAAGCTCAAAGCCCACCGTTCTTTCAACAGCCTTAAAAGCCGCATTTATGGGGCCATCCCCGGTAGAAGCCTCTGTTATCAGCTCTCCGTCCTTATACATGCTTACCGTTGCCATCCCAATAACCTTGTTGCCGCTGTTAATCTGGAAGCTATCCAGCTTGTAAACCTCTTCTACCTGTGATAACTTATCACCGATTATTGCCTCAATATCCCGTCCAAGCACCGTCTTCTTCTTATCGGCCAATTCCTTGAACTTCTCAAATGCCTTTGAAACCTCTTCCGGTAAAAGATTATAGCCCATTTCCTTCAATCTTTCTTCAAATGCATGCCTTCCCGAAAGCTTGCCAAGCACTATATTATTCTGTGAAAGCCCGATAGATTCGGGAGTCATTATCTCATAAGTGCTTTTCTCCTCCATAACGCCATGCTGGTGAATACCTGCCTGATGGGCAAAGGCATTAGCTCCCACAACAGCCTTATTCGGCTGAACATTAATACCCGACAGTCTGCTGACAAGCTGGCTGCTTCTGTATATCTGCTTAGAATCAATATTGTGTATCAGCTCGCCATAAAAATCCTTCCTGGTGTGGAGCCCCATAATAATTTCTTCTACAGACGCATTGCCTGCGCGCTCACCCAGTCCGTTTATGGTACACTCAATTTGCGTAGCGCCATTTCTAATCGCCGCAAGTGAATTTGCCACCGCAAGACCCAGATCATTGTGACAATGAACACTTAGATCAACCTTATCAATTCCGGTAACATTTTCCCTAATGCCTCTGATAAGCTGTCCAAATTCCTCCGGAGAGGCGTATCCCACCGTATCCGGGATATTAACCACTGTGGCGCCCGCTTTTATGACCTCCTCAATAACCCTGTAAAGAAATTCTGTTCTCGTTCTGCTGGCATCCTCCGCAGAGAACTCCACATCCGAGCAGTACTTCTTTGCATACTTCACCATGGCAGCCGATCTTTCAAGAACCTCGGCATCTGTCATTTTCAGCTTGTATTTCATATGAATGTCCGAAGTCGCAATAAATGTATGAATCCTGGGACTCTCTGCATTTTGCACAGCTTCCCACGCCTTATCTATATCTTTTTCCACCGCTCTGCTCAGACTTGCAATCGTTGCTCCTCTCACACTCTCGGCAACGGTTTTGACAGCCTGAAAATCACCGGGAGAGGAAATGGCAAACCCTGCCTCAATAACATCAACCCCGAGCCGCACCAGCTGCCGCGCTATTTCAAGCTTCTCCTGTATATTCAGGCTTACTCCCGGGGTCTGCTCCCCATCCCTCAACGTGGTGTCAAAAATTTTAATCCTTGTAGCCATGCAACCACACTCCTTCAATACCTTTCCCCCGATCCCCTCAAAGAGGCCGGGCCATCTCATATTTATAAGTATCCGGCGGTGTCCTCCCGCCTTTTCTCTATTTTGTACTGCTTATTTAGCCAACCATCCTTGTTTGCTTCTCAGCTAACCCTATTTTGTATTACTTCTTCAGCCAGCTCATCATCTTTCTGAGCTCCGCACCAACCTTCTCCACCTGATGCTCGGACTGGCGCTGCCTGGTTGCAAGGAATTCAGCTCTGCCTCCTGCTTTATTCTCCGTAATCCATTTGGAAGCAAATGCACCATTTTGTATCTCTTTAAGAACCTTCTTCATTTCTTTCCTGGTTTCCTCAGTAATAATTCTTTTGCCCACCATGTAGTCCCCATATTCAGCAGTATCACTGATGGAATATCTCATGTAGCCAAACCCGCCCTGATTGATCAGGTCAATAATGAGCTTCATTTCATGAACGCATTCAAAATACGCACTTTCAGGCTGATATCCGGCTTCTACCAGCGTTTCAAAACCAACCTTCATCAATTCCGTTACACCGCCGCACAGAACCACCTGCTCACCAAAAAGATCCGTTTCGGTCTCTTCTTTAAAGGTTGTCTCAAGGATACCTGCTCTACCCGCACCTATTCCTGATGCATAAGCCAAAGCATAATCCTTAGCGTTACCAGACGCGTCCTGATGAATCGCGATTAGTGAAGGAACGCCCCTTCCCTCGACATACTGGCTTCTAACGGTGTGGCCGGGGCCCTTTGGAGCAATCATGATTACATCCACAGCACTCGGGGGCTTTATCTGTTTAAAATGAATGTTAAAGCCGTGAGCAAAAGCGAGAATATTCCCTTCCTTCAGGTTAGGTTCAATGATTTCGCGATACAAATCAGCCTGAACTTCATCGGGTGCAAGAATCATAATCAAATCACCGGCTTTTACTGCCTCTGCTGTATCCATAACCTTCAAGCCATCATCAGCAGCCTGCTTCCTCCTTGCGGAATTTGGCCTCAGGCCAACTACCACATTAACGCCGCTTTCCTTCAGGTTCTGCGCGTGCGCATGTCCCTGGCTCCCATACCCAATTACGGCTACTGTCTTATTCTTTAGTAAATTAAGGTTACAATCACTGTCATAATACATCTTCGCCATTAATCTCACTCCTCTTCATTATTAGTTACCTTTATAATCCGATTGCCTCTCTCGATAGCAATGGTACCCGTTCTTACTATTTCCTTAATTCCAAACTGCCTGAGCATATCCTCCAAAGCCGCCACCTTATCACCGTCACCGGAAACCTCAATTGTCAGCGTGGTCTTGGATACATCAACAATATTTGCCCTGAATATTCCAACAATCTGAATAATCTCAGTCCTGTTGGAGGCATTGGCAGTTACCTTAATAAGCGTCAATTCCCGGTTAATTGACTCTGATGCATCAAGCCTTTTCAGCTTTATAACATCAACAAGCTTATTCAACTGCTTACTCACCTGTTCGACCGTATGCTCATCACCATCCACGACAATAGTCATTCTTGAAATTTCCGGGTTCTCTGTTATCCCGACAGCAAGGCTGTCAATGTTGAAGCCCCTTCTACTAAACAACCCCGCAACTCTTGATAGCACACCGGCATGGTTTTCAACCAGCACCGATAATGTATGCTTAGCCATTGTCCCCTCTCCTTTCAATTCGCACCTATTCAAGTACCCCTTCTCACTTCAATCCCTTATGTCCTTGTAGCCCTCTGTTGAAACGCTCTGTCACAAGGTCGACTCCATGGGGTCTACCATGCACTCCAGCAGGTAAGGCTCATCATCTGCAGCAAGCCGCTTCAGCGCTGCCTTTACCTGTGAATCCGAATCTATCCGCTCTCCCTTAAACCCATAAGCAGCAGCCAATGCAACAAAATCGGGGTTTTTGTCCAGGCATACCTGTGAATACCGGCCTTCATGCTTATTGAGCTGCAATTCGCGCACCATACCAAGGCGGCAGTTGTTGAACAATATTATCTTAACGCCTATTCCATAATGCTTCATCGTTCCCAGCTCCTGCATCGACATTTGGAAGCTCCCATCGCCGCTAATCACTGCCACGGGAACCTCGGGCTTTCCAATCTTCGCTCCAATCGCTGCGGGTAGCCCGTAGCCCATTGTTCCAAGACCGCCTGATGTAATAAAGGTTCTCGGCCTCTGTATGCAGCAATTATTTGCAGCCCATATCTGATTCTGTCCAACCTCTGTAGCAATGACCGCTTCCTGGGGAAGAATTTCGGATAAAAGTGGCAGTAAATATTTTGGATTTACATATTGTGAATCCTCTTTGTCATCGTTCAGCACTTTGGCATCAACCGGTAAAGCGTCATCCGACGAATCACCTTGAGAACTCACCCGCCATTTACGCTTCTGTTCAGCAATCGCCCCAGCCCACTGGTCACTGTCTTCTGTGCCGACAATCTTCAACATTTCCGCAAGAATCAGCTTCAAATCGCCCACCAGCGGTATTGCGGCATTAATGTTCTTACCTATCTCTGCCGGATCTATGTCAATATGGATAATCCTGGCCTTTTTGGCCAGTACGCTGGCAGCGCCAATCGCTCTGTCACCAACCCTCGCCCCAAGAATCAGTACAAGGTCGGCATGATGTAATGCATAATTAGCCGTCCGGCTCCCATGACTACCAACCATACCGCAATGCAGCGGGTGATTGGACGGAATAGACCCGATTCCCATCAATGTAGTCGCCACAGGGATATTTCGCCTTTGTACCAGCTCCAGCAATTCTTCACAGGCATTAGCAGCAATAACACCGCCGCCGGCGCAAATAACCGGCCTTTGTGCGGCCTCCAGCGCTGCCGCAGCCTTTTTAATCTGCATTGGGTGTCCCTTGCAGGTCGGCTTGTATCCTTTTATTTCTACATTCTTAGGATATTTAAAATCAAATGTGCTATTCTGGACATCCACGGGAACATCGATAACCACAGGTCCGGGGCGTCCGGTCGCAGCGATGTGGAATGCCTCTTTAATTATTCTTGGCAAATCCTCTGCATTCTTTACCAAATAATTATGCTTGCTAAAAGGGGCCGTGGCACCGGTAATATCCGCTTCCTGAAAAGCATCGGTTCCAATCATCCCACTGGATACCTGCCCTGTGATGGCGATAATAGGTATGCTGTCCATATAGGCGTTGGCAATCCCGGTAATCAGGTTTGTCGCCCCGGGTCCGGAAGTGGCCACACATACCCCCACACGCCCGGTAACGCGGGCATATCCATTCGCCGCGTGAGCAGCACCCTGCTCATGCCGTGTCAATATATGCCTGATAGAGCTTCCCAGCAAAGCATCATAAAAAGGAGAGATTGCAGCACCGGGATAGCCGAATATGATATCGGTTTTTTCCATCTCGAGAGCTTTAATAATAGCTTCTGCGCCGGTCATTATCATTGTACCCCTCCTAAACTTTCATACATACATACCCACAATATATTGTGTAGCGGGACTCATAACATGTTGCACCACAAAATGCCCTAACAACTATAGCCTGAATCCTGAAACAAAAAACCCCTCGTCAACTGCATCACTGCAGGGACGAAGGGATATATCCAACGTGGTACCACCCTGATTCGACAAGCAAATATGCTTATCCTTGGCAAGTACTTGTGTACTTGGTTGTAACGTAACCAACGTCATCACCTGGACCACTTAATCAAACGAACAAGATTGATTATTCGATTTCAATGATGAGGCTCCGGAACGAGCTATACACAAATCCTATGCACCGATTTTCACCACGCACCGGCTCTCTTGAGCACTTAGACCTGTCTTCTTTCCTTCATAGCCACTAGCTGTAAAAAATTAATTGTATTCTATTCTATCAGCATCCACAACCAGTGTCAAGCAAAACTTTTTCAAGGCACCTGAGAAGTTGCTATAAGAAAATCCACGGATCTCACCGAGAACCATACCCATTTA
>CAZQCL010000036.1:0-13548 GCA_964592435.1 uncultured Oscillospiraceae bacterium | reverse complement strand
ACCTCAATATACTGTCATCAAGATATTATGTTCATTATATATTATAATTATTAAGACTGCAATGGGGCGATAACACGACAAGGGACAAGGGGGACAGGTTCGTATCTATTCAGACACAAAGGGACGCTTCTCCTTAAAACCACAAATATGGCCTATTTCCGGCTAACAGAGCACAATAATTGCAAAAACGAGTACCGATGTCCGCTTTTACCTGTCACCGTCCTTCATGCTTTACCTAATTTACCTTCGCTCCGCTGTCAATTGAATCGTCCAATGTAGCCAGCGTTAGTTTGTTATCGCTTACAGCTGCCAGTATCATGCCCTGCGATTCAATTCCCTTGAGCCTGGCAGGCTTCAGATTGGCTACCAGAATCACGGATTTACCCACAAGGCTTTCTGGAGCGTAATGCTTTGCTATCCCCGATACAACCTGTCTGGTCTCTTTGCCCATCTCCACTTTCAGCTTCAGTAATTTGTTGGAGCCCTCAACCCTCTCAGCCTCCAGCACCTTTACGACCCGCAGGTCGAGCTTGGCAAAGTCATCGATTGTTATCATTTCAGCTTCGACAGCTTTTTCGCTATCTATGCCCTTATCCTTCCGGCCGTCCCTGTCCCTATCTTCTTTCTGTGAAGCATCCTGCATATGCTGTATAGAAGCGTTAAGGCTCTCCAGCTCCTCCATTTCCTTCTTCATATCAATCCTCGGGAAAAGTAAATCACCCTTGTTAACCTGGATACCTTCCGGATATTTACCCCATTGCTTTGTGCTATCCCAGTCCAGAACCTCTGTCATGCCAGATATCCCAAGCTGCTGCCATATCTTCTCAGGCGTTTCCGGCATAAAGGGCTGAAGAAGAATTGAAACAATACGAAGGCTTTCTGCAAGATTGTACATAACAGCAGCCAGACGTGGTTTATTTTCATCGGATTTTGCCAGCACCCAGGGCATTGTTTCGTCTATATATTTGTTGGTTCTTGAAATTGCTTTCCATATTTCTGTAAGTGCCGTACTGAACTGAAGCTGATCCAACAGCTCCTCTACCCTTTGCGGCAGCTGCAAAAGTACATTCTTTAAGTCATTGTCAAATTCGCCTTCTATACGTTCCTCAGACAGTCTACCATCAAAATATTTACTAATCATGGCTATAGTCCTGCTTAACAGATTACCAAGATCGTTGGCCAAATCGGCATTAATTCTCTGTATCAACGCTTCATTTGAAAATACGCCATCCGAACCGAAGGGAACTTCCCTGAGTAAGAAGTACCTCACTGCGTCAAGGCCATATTTATTAATCAGGATTACCGGATCTACAACATTTCCCTTGGACTTGGACATCTTGCCTCCATCCAGCAGTAACCAGCCGTGCCCGTATATCTGCTTTGGCAGCGGTTCTCCCAGTGCCATTAGCATAGCCGGCCAAATAATTGTATGAAATCTGATAATTTCCTTCCCGACCAGATGCACATCCGCCGGCCAATATCGCCTGTAGGCAGAATCATCCTCAGTTGTGTAACCCAAAGCAGTGATATAATTGGATAATGCATCAATCCACACATATACCACATGCTTTTCATCAAAGGAGACGGGGACGCCCCAGTTAAATGTAGTTCTTGAAACGCAAAGATCCTCCAGACCCGGTCTGAGGAAATTATTCAGCATTTCATTTTGTCTGGATACCGGCTGAATAAATTCAGGATTTTCTTCAATATGCTTAATCAGCCTATCTTGATATTTGGAAAGCCTGAAAAAGTAACTTTCCTCTTTCATCAATTCCACTTCTCCGCCACAATCGGGACATTTCCCTTCAATAAGCTGCGTATCTGTCCAGAAGGACTCGCATGGTGTACAGTACATGCCTTCATATTGGCTTTTATAAATATCGCCATTATCATAGAGCTTTTTAAATATCTTCTGTACCGCGGCCTCATGCTGCCTATCTGTCGTCCTTATAAACCGGTCATTGGTAATCTTCATAAGCTTCCACAATTCTCTGATACCGGCAACGATTTGATCCACATACTGTTTGGGCGATATGCCTTTCTCCTCTGCCTTTCTTTGTATCTTCTGTCCATGCTCATCGGTCCCTGTCAGGAACATGACATCATAGCCTTTAAGCCTCTTATATCTGGAAATTGCATCCGCAGCCACAGTTGTATAGGAATGTCCGATATGCAGCTTATCACTGGGGTAATAAATAGGTGTTGTAATATAAAAAGTTCTTTTTTCCATCTCTTGCCTCCATTACTTGCCTTTAGCTTACCTATTACTATACATTTCTGCCGTTGGTTTTTCAAGTGCTTTGCCGGTTTTGATGTATAGATACCGGCTATGTCGATTTGTGTCGAATTTCCAGTTTATTTTTCCAGTTAATAATTGGTTTTATTCATCTGCGAACAGTAATTTTACACAACATAATAAATTATTTTAATTTCAGACTGAAGCCTCTCACCCCTTGATATTTGGTCATTTACGGGTTTTAGCAGAACTTCAAATAACCTCGCTTACTATTATTACCATAACATATTTTTGAATTTCTATAAATTAATTGTTGACGATTATTGGAATTTATGCTAATATAAAAATATGAAAAAGAATGTCGGAAAATGTTAGTAAAGGAGGAAATCGTATGAAGTCTACCGGTATAGTAAGAAAAGTTGACGAACTCGGGAGAGTGGTACTTCCTATAGAGTTAAGAAGGACTCTCGATATCGCAGAAAAAGACGCTCTGGAGATTTATGTTGACGGTGCGACTATTATTTTAAAGAAATATGAGCCCGCTTGTATATTCTGCGGTGATGCCAAAGATGTTATCGTATATAAGGGCAAAAACATTTGCCCAAATTGCATGAAAGAACTCAAAGCATAATTATTACTCTAAGTTAAAATCAAGCTTTCGGAATTTGTGTCGAATAGTTATATGAAATGCACCGAAATGAAATATGCTTTGTATGGTACAGCAAAAACCGTGTAGTTTGTTTAGAAGCTCGTTGCTGAAAAGCAACGGGCTTTTATTTTTTGTGCTATTCTTCCAACAAGCTGTTGTAGACATCTCTTTTACTTAAGCCTCTATCCTCAGCTACTTTTTTCATTGCTTCCTTTTTGCTCAATCCATTATCCATATACCCGGTTACATGCTCTCGTAAGCTTATGCCCATCCAGCTGCTTATACTTTCATCTTTTATCTGCTGCTCATCCGCCCCCTCCAATATCAGAACAAATTCTCCTCTGGGAGGCTCCCTATCGTACTTTTCTAAAGCTTCGTCCACGGTAATCCGGCTTACTTCTTCAAACTTTTTCGTCAATTCTCTTGCCAAGACAATACGCCGGTTGCCAAATACATCTCTCAAATCCTTAAGTGTACGTACAAGCTTATGGGGCGCCTCATAAAAAATCAGTGTTCTGGTATCATTCTTTATAGATTGCAGCCTTTCATGCCTTAATTTCCTTTTCACGGGCAAAAAGCCTTCATAGCAAAACCTTCCGGTGGGGAGTCCTGACAGAACCAGTCCCATCACAGCTGCAGTCGCTCCCGGCACCATCGTTAACCTTACATCATGCTCCAAGGCGAGCCTGACTATATCCTCCCCCGGATCAGAAATACCAGGGGAGCCTGCATCTGAAACCAGTGCTACATCTTTTCCTGCAAGGAGTTGCTCTATAAGATATTTCCCCTTTTCAATCTTATTGTGCTCATAGTAGCTGACCAGGCTGTTTTTAATTTCAAAATGATTCAGAAGCTTTACCGTTTGCCTCGTATCCTCCGCGGCAATCATATCAACTTCCTTCAAAACTCTCAGCGCACGCAGGGTTATATCCTCCAGATTGCCTATTGGTGTTGCCACAAGGTATAGTGTTCCCGGTTTACTCAATGCCCCTCGCCTTTCATACTTATTGGGACTATCTTGTCCCTGTTGTATATCTTTTCTATTTCATCGGAATAATTACCGAAAGTATCGTAAATATAGAGTGGTTCCTGTACCCTCAGCTCAGGATTCCCCCCCTTAGCCCCGCTTATTAAAACAAGGTTGGGCTTTTTCCCCGGCGAAGGATGTATCAGTTTGAGCCACTTAGGTTCAATGGCGTAATCTCGCATTTGACAAATGATGTCAACCAGACGCTGTGGTCTATGAATCATTGAAAATTTTCCGCCCTGATGTAGCAGCTTTGAAGCTGTTGATACCACATCTTCCAGCGTGCAAAGAATTTCATGCCTTGATATGGCTTTTGTATCATCCGGATTCAACAATCCTCCCCCTTTTTCCATGTATGGAGGATTTGATACAACTGTATCAAAGCTTGATACACCAAACATCTGAACCGCTTCCTTAATATCTCCCTGTACAATATTTACCTGACCGGCCAGCTTGTTTATTAAGACACTCCGCTTGGCCATTTCGGCCATTTCAGACTGTATTTCAAGTCCTACCACCTCCCGGGGGTTCTTCTTTGCTGCAAGTAATATTGCTATGACACCTGTTCCTGTGCCAAGATCGATTACTCTGCTATTTTTGGAAACCTCCGCAAAGTGGGAAAGGAGCACAGCGTCTACTCCAAAGCAGAAGCCATCCTTTTTTTGAAGCAGCCTCAGACCTTTATATTGAAGATCGTCAAGCCTTTCATTTTCATGTATGTCTATATTCACAAATAGATCCTCCGCCGGTTATAGAGTTAATGATGGGGCTGGTCCTGGCTGGTCGTTTCGCTTCGCTTTAATGTGTATTGTAAAGGTAATTCGTGCTAACGCACTCAATATGCTATCTGCTCGCCCATGCATCCCGGCTGTAACTAAAATAAGAGGCCATGCCTCAGCGCTATGCCGGTGCCTGACCTCTTATATACCCTGCAAATATTACTCCGGATTCGGTGCATCCACTGGGCACACATTGGCGCATGCTCCACATTCAATGCATTCCTCTGCATCTATTTCATACTTGTTGTCACCTTCGGTAATACATGAAACCGGGCATTCGGACTCACAGGCGCCGCAGCTGATGCAATCGTCATTGATAAAATAAGCCATTTTGATTCCCCTCCTTGACCATTTTCTGGTTGATCTTTTCTTCTAACTCTTTTGCTTATCTTCTTAGGTTTGCTTCATTCAAAACCAAACCGATACTATTCTACCACCAAAAATGTTCATTGAAAATACCTTTTCGCAAAGTATTTCAATTTAATTCAATCTTCAAGAGCCTTCAGTTCTTCGTCCTCGGAATCTATATCGTCATAAGTCGATATATCCTTTATAACTTTGATTTCATCCATCCCAAAGGACACCAAATCCGTATCATTTCCCTTGTCCAGTCTAACTTTGACAGCTTCCTTAATTATATAGGTTTCAACTACTACGCCCTGCCCCTCCGGAGTCTCAACAACAGCTCCCGTTTTCGGTGCCCTCTTAATTATTTGCTCATAGGCATCCTGCTCGTATTTCAGGCAGCACATGAGCCTGCCGCAGGTACCGGATATTTTTGCCGGGTTCAATGAAAGGCCTTGTTCTTTAGCCATTTTTATCGAAACGGGCTGGAATTCTCCCAGATACGAATTGCAGCATAATATGCGCCCACAGACGCCAATACCGCCCATCATTTTAGCTTCGTCTCTGACACCGATCTGCCTGAGCTCTATTCGCGTTTTGAATACAGCCGCCAAATCCTTTACAAGTTCTCTGAAATCTACCCTGCCGTCTGCTGTAAAGTAGAATAGAATTTTATTATTATCAAATGTGTATTCCACATCAATCAATTTCATTTCCAGATTGTGCTCCTTAATCTTCTCAAGGCAGGTCACAAAAGCTTCCTTTTCCTTTTTACAGTTCTCACAAGTATGTTTGACATCCTCTTGAGTTGCAATCCTCATTACTTTTTTAAGCGGAGCAACAATCTCTTCGCTGCTTACTTCACGGGGACTGATTACTGCTTCTCCTAACTCTACCCCTCTTGCTGTTTCCACTATCACATTTGTACCGGTATCTATATCAAATTGATCAGGATCAAAATAGTACACCTTTCCTGCCTTTTTGAACCTGACACCAACCACCTTTACCATTAATAAACCTCCCGTAGCTTGATTAGCATATTATCTATTGCAAGCTGATAATTAGCATTCTGTTCTAACGCACTGCGAACTGCACCTATGGCCTCTATATCACCTATAAGCTTGCTGCTGCAACATGTTCGGGCGTTATTTTTTATCATAACCTTTTTATCTGAATTAATCAACATATTTTCGTTTCCGCTCTCATTCATTACCAGTAAATCTCGATAATACAGCTGCATTATGTCTAAAAGCAAGTCGGCATTATCCTTCTCTTCCTCCATGAATGCTGTATATTCCAAAATCTCTTTCGTGCTGCCCTTTGAGATTCCGGGCAGTAGTTCAAACAGCCTGTCGCGCAGTATGGTGAAATCTCCAGAATCAGCCAGTTCCAGCGCTATTCCGATATTCCCATCGGAATAATCCGCAGCAAGCTCAATTAATGCATGCTTATTCCCTAATCTTTCGGCTAAGGCATGGGATACCTGTGCGTGGGTATACTTTTTAAATTGCAGATGCTGGGCTCTTGAACGTATGGTTTCCAGAAGCTTCTCATAGTTATCTGCCAATAAAATAACAACAACATAGTGCGGAGGCTCCTCAAAGGTTTTAAGAAGACAGTTTTGTGCCTGATCGGTCATTTTTGCCGCATCCTCAATAACATAAACCTTACGCCTCGAGTACATCGGCCTGATGGCGACATCACTTTGTACTTCACGAATCCGGTCAACGCCTATACTTAATTCATCTTGTAAGTCAACCCGACGATAATCAGGATTTGAGCCATTTTCAAATAGCTTGCATGCTTTGCAGCTACCACACATGCCTACTAATTGTGGATTTTCGCATAGCAAAATGCCGGCAAAAATATGGGCTATCGTTTTTTTCCCCATGCCGGCCGATCCCGAAAAAATATATGCATGTCCAACTCTATCCTCTGCCAGCTGCCTTTTCAAGCTGCTAATAATCTCCTGCTGGCCTATGATGCCGCTAAAATCCACAATAATCTCCTTCAAATCGTTTCATCTGCCGAATGCCCTATGTGCTATATGGCATCCCTGCTTGTCGAAATGTCCATGTCCTAAGAAACATTTCAGCTATAAAAACAAGTCGAGTATCAGCCCTCTGATATCATCTAATCGCTTGAGCAAGCCTATGTTGTCCTTTTCACCTTTTAAAACGTCCTCCGTAAGTTGATCCAGTTCACTGTTTATGCTCTTGATAATAGCATAGACCTTACGTCTTCCCCTTCTGTCGAGCATGCTTTTCTTGGAAAACTTTTTGGAATTACCAAGGGCGAGCTCAAGAAACTCAGAAATCATTCTCTTGTATACCTTTAGTTCCCTGATATCCACTCGCTTTGCCAGCACTTCCCCTTGGCTGATAATATCCCTTACAAGCTTTTCCAGGTGTTGTTCATATTTACTGTCCTCCGCTCTCACAAGTTGGTTTTGGAAGTCAGCGTTTCTACCGGAATTCACTTTTTTATCATCTCTTGCAGGCAACCCTAAAACACCCGCAGAGCCGCTGTGCGTTTCATTTACCTTCAAGCTGCACCTCCCGCTGCTAAACCTCGCGGATTAGGCATTACACCTTTTCGAAGCGGAAAACATCCATTACGAATACAGTAGCTCCTCCAACAACAACCTCCACCGGATAGGGAACAAACATACCGCCCATGCCATTAGGTGTCATGCTGGAATTGATTACCTGTTTTCTGCTCTTTGACTTTTTCTTGATAACCTCAATCACCGTATCGAGATTCTCTTCCTCAACACCAACAAGCAAGGTGGTATTCCCCGCTTTAAGAAAGCCTCCCGATGAGCATAGCTTGGTTACGCTGAACCCATTTTTGTTTAGCTCTTCCATAACCTTCGGGCCATCTTCATCATGAACAATAGCAAATACCAGTTTCATGAACATAACCTCCCCTTAAAAATACTCATGTTAAATCGATTTTATAAAACCAAATGCCGTATCGATTTGTCTTCTGACATCCTTCCAGACCTCTGTAACGGGCTTGGAGGCATCAATAGTCTTAATCCTCCGAGGATAGCTTCTCGCCAGTTCTCTGTACCCGTTGTAAACCCTACGGTGGAACTCCATATCCTCCTTTTCGATCCTGTCGCTTCCGGTCGCTTCAATCCTTCTCTTTAGTCCAATCTTGGGATCTAAATCGAAAAAGAATGTAATATCCGGCAAAATTCCGTCTATAGCTATGTCAGTGACCTTTTTCAATAAATCAAAGTCAATTCCCCTGCCAAAGCCCTGGTATGCATAAAAAGAGTCGACATAGCGGTCACATATAATCGTAACGTTCTTTTCAATGGATGGCTTAATCACCTGTTCCACCAATTGTGCCCGTGAGGCTGAATATAGCAGCAGCTCTGTTGTATCGGACATCTCAGCATTTGAGGCATCCAGTGTGATGGAGCGAATGTCTTCGCTAATGCGTGTTCCTCCGGGCTCCCTTGTCAGGAGCACTTCACAACCAATAGAGGTCAGGTACTCGTGCATATTAGTTATCTGCGTCGTTTTTCCGCTTCCATCTGTACCTTCAACTGTAATAAACAGTCCTCTTGTCATATATTTACCCACCTGCGTTCAGCCGATAATGGTTGGCACCACTCCCCCGTGGAGAAGTGTCCCCTTACATTATACCCTAACATGCTCTTCCATGCTACCACTGCTTTTTTCTAATTGAGCCTTCGCCGCCTTAACTTAAATAATTGCCCAGCCCTTTTACGGGCTTTTTTATCGAATAACTGCTACCGACCCGTCCTCACCAATACCCTGCACGATACCTCCGGCGTCGATAATGTCACCCAGGTATCTGATTATATCGTAGCTGAAGCGTTCACCGGGGCACACAAGCGCAATTCCCGGAGGATAGGGCGATATGATTGCTTTGCTTATCCTCCCCCCCGCTTGAATTAGGGGAATTTTTTCCACCCTTGACCCCTGTATTTCCTGTGACGCCATCACCAGCTCCGGCAAGGTGAGCCTCTTGTAATCAGGTAGGCCAGTGATGCCTTCATCCGGCCTGCCGCCCCTTTGCTGCGCGAGTCCGGCAAGGCCAGACAGCGCAGCAAACAAATGCTCCACCGTCCTTCGGTCATCCGCGGACGTAGCAATGCATACGATATTTCCCAGATCTGACATCTCCACCTGGATACTGTTTTTTTCTCTCAACAGCTTCTCTGCGGTATAGCCTGTCATCCCTGCGCCCGACACATTAGCGGTTATTCTAGTGGCATCATGGTCAAATCCGGGTACCATACCACGATTCATCAGCTGAATGCCTCTCAAATCAAATTTACCAGCGCATAGCTCAATGGAATCTAAAAGGTTGTCCAACTGCTGCCTGCCGAATCTTTGCATAAGCTCCCTGGCAATATCCAGATAGGCCATAATAATATAGGATGGGCTTGTTGTCTGATACATATCAAGGAAATAAGCTATTCTTTCACGATCGATTCTGTCGGAGCCTATATGCAAATAAGCCCCCTGGGTGAAAGCAGGCAATGTTTTGTGTGCACTCTGGATACACAGATCGGCACCACAAGCCAGGGCGCTTGCCGGAAGCCTTGAATTGAAAGTCAGGTGTGCTCCATGAGCCTCATCTACAATTAAAATCCTATTATAATGGTGGATTATTTGTGCAATTTCCTTGAGATTGCTGCATACTCCATAATAATTCGGTCTGCTTATAAGAACAGCCGCTGCGTCCGGTGCATCACGCAGTGCCCTTTCAACCGCCTGAGGCGTAAATCCGGTATGGATACCAAATGCCTCCGAATACTCCGGCATAATATAAAAGGGGTCTACACCCGATATCAGCATACCATTGATTACAGCGCGATGAGAGTCCCTCCCCGTAATCAAACGCTGGCCGCGCCTGCATACAGCCGCAATAGCAGCATGCAATCCTACTGTGCTGCCATTCACAAGAAAAAAACTCTCCACAGCTCCAAAGGCTTCAGCCAGAAGCTCCTGCGCTTCCTTCACAACGCCTGTCGGCTCATGCAGATTGTCCATCCCCGATATTTCCGTCAAATCCAGCTTTTCAATTTCCGAAAGGAACTCTTTGGGAATAGCTTTTCCGAGCTTGTGCCCGGGCATATGAAAAGGCAGTGGATTTGAATCCGCATAGGCCTTCAAAGCACTATAGACGGGAGTTTTCCAACCACTGCCTGGCATATCGGTTTTACTGCCGGTCACATTCATTTCAGACCTCAGTCCTGTTCTTTTCATAGATAATCCTTAAGCCTTCCAGCGTAAGGCGCCCGTTGACTTCATCGATCGACTTTGCTTCCGATGCAATAAATTTTGCAAGCCCTCCGGTTGCTACTACTTTGATATTATCTTCCTTCATTTCCTGCTTTATTTTCTTGACGAGATAATCCACCTGACCTACATATCCGTAAAAAACGCCGGACTGCATACTGACAGATGTATTACGGCCAATGACAGCATCGTATTTAGTCAGATCGATTTTCGGTAATTTAGCCGTCCTCATATACAAAGCTTCAGCGGAAATAATGATACCCGGGCAGATTGCCCCTCCGAGGAATTCCCCTTTGGATGAGATTGCATTAAAGGTAGTAGCGGTACCAAAGTCCAAAACAATGACAGGACCACCGTACAGCTCATAAGCTGCCACTGCATTGGCAATCCTATCTGCACCAAGCTCACGGGGATTTTCATATTTGATATTTATACCGGTCTTTATCCCCGGCCCAATCAAAATAGGATCCCTTTTTAAGTACTTTTTTATTGCATGCTCGAAGGAAAACATGATAGGCGGTACTACCGAAGCGATGATAACCGCTTCAATTTTTGAGATCTCCAGCTTTTCATACTCAAAAAAGCTAACGAAATACATGCCAAACTCATCCGAAGTCCATTCTCCATTTGTGCTCAATTTCCAATGAGCAATCAGTTTTTTATTCTCGTAAACGCCAAAGCGTATGTTTGTATTTCCCACATTAATTGCAAGCAGCACTCTTATAGTCCTCCGTATTAATCTTCAAAATATGCCTTCTATAGCTTAAGGCTCCTGATTTCTTTTATTTCCAGCCTAATCTCTTTTTCCAGTCTGACAATGTCCTCTTTTATATCAACAATCGTTTCTTCTGCTCTGCTCCTATGATTATAGCCGTACCTTCCGGACGATGAATGCTGTCTTGACTGATTGTCCCTGCCTCTGCTATTATCCCTGCTCTTGCCACGATAAAAGCCCCTTGACTGCGAATTATCCCTTGGATGGGTTTCGCGAGCCTTCGACATGCCAGAGCTGCTTTTGTCAGAAGACTGCTGGCGATTGTTTTGACCGGAAGCATCCTTATTTACCGAACCTGATGCAGCAGCCTTAGAGCTTCTCTGCTGACGATTTTGGTTCGACGTTCTTCTGCCTTGATTATATTTATAATTCGCTCGATTACGCGTTGATTGCTCAGATTTCTGACGGCTGCCCTGATTCTTTCCGCTACTCGCGGCACTGTTATTATTCTTATCAACCATTCTCAAACCTCCACTTACTACGCTTTTTAGCAATATGTATATTCTATTTTAAATGCTTCGACAAGTCAACCGGGATTCAGCTGACTGCCAGTCTGAACTATAACTTCCGGTGGCACCTAAACATAGCCATATATGCCTCTGACAGAAACTTCCCCTGACAGCAGTTCACGACGTATTCCGTCACTGCAGTCCACTGAAAGCTTTCCGTCCTTAGTGATACCCACGGCTGTTCCGAAGTATTCTACATCCTTTATTGTGAAACGGACTTCCCTTCCGATTGTAACAGAGCCTTCCTTCCACATATCCAATATTTCATTATACCTTCCATTTAGCACAAACCGATAGCACTTATCCAATTCACACAACACACTGCGGATAAGAGCAAGCCTGCTTATGTCTTTGGAGCTGCCTGCTTTTACTTCCTCCGATGCCATGCGCAGCGAAATGGCCCTGTTCCTCAATTCCTCGGGAAAATCTTCAGCAGCTTGAGAATAGTTTATACCAATGCCAAGAACAATGTAGTTTATCCTATCCGCCTCAGAGCTCATCTCCGCCAGCATGCCACATACCTTTCTCCCTCTGACTACCAAATCATTGGGCCATTTGATGCCTGTATGTATTCCGCTAGCCGCCGATATGCCCTTCGCCACAGCAACAGCGGCAGCCAGGGTGAGTATTTGCGCCTCTTGGGGGGCCATTGGGGGTCTTAATACAACAGTTATGTATATTCCTTTGTTCTCAGGCGAATCCCAGCTTCTCCCCATCCTGCCCCTACCCGCCGTCTGCTGCCCGGCGACAATCGTCATTCCGTCGGCACAGCCTTCGGCAGCCAGTCTTTTCGCATAATTATTGGTGGAATCAAGAATATCAAAGTACTCTACATTACGGCCTACAATCAGAGTGCAAAGGTCATTGGCTATCTCATAGGAATTCAGTCTATCTTCGAAGGGCAGTAGCCTGTACCCTTTCCTTGAGGCCGCTTCAATAGTATAGCCCTCCTGCCTGAGCTCCTCAACATGCTTCCATATTGCATTCCTGGATATATTGAATAGCCTGCCAAGCTCCTGCCCCGATACATATCCGGGAGCCTCCTTTAGTAGATGTACGATCTTATACCTCATTTAAGTCCTCCGAAATCCGGAATTTTCAACGTAAACGCTCTGCCATCCCGATTACGTGTGAAAACTGCAATTCCGCTTGTCCTATCTTCAATTCCCCTCGCTTTCCCCTCTTCACACAATCTTTTAAAGAAAAGGTAAAGCAAGGTATCATTGATGTCATCGTGCTCTTCATTGAGTTCCTCAAACAGATTCCCAAAATAAATATCATGGGAATTGCTATACAGTACAGGGGTATCCAGCCACTTGCCCGGCACGCTGACTTGCTCTGCCAAAATCGTACCGGTAATCAGAGCCTCAGGAAGCTTGTAATAACCAAAAGTATAGCTATCCATTGGAATAACCGAACGCCGGTACAGCTCCATCACTTCCGGATATGCCAATCCTGCTTTATACAGGAGACTGTCGGCTATATGGCAATACTTCTTCTGCACCTCAATCCTAAGACATTTGAAATCAGACGGTACAGCCATCTCACCGCTATCTCTTGGATTAAGCAGTGCAGTAAAGCACTTTTTCGCATCCCCCTCTATCTCTACTTCACGGCTATACCACTCGGAAAGCTTTAAGCCACACTCGACTGCATCTGCCACTCTATCAGCAGGCAAATAAAAATAAACCTCTGCCATTACCTCACCTCCCGCTCTCTAATCTAAGGCTTTTGCGATGTAATCCTAATATGATTCAGCTAGCGGAACTCAAAACATGCTACATCGCAAAATACCCAATCTGCACGCCATCCAAAATCATATCCTTCGAAGGAATTCTTTCAAATCATCAACCTCTACCGGTCTGATATTGGTGCGAATCCTACGCACAGCAATAGCCGCATATTGGGCTATTTCTGATTCATTGATCTCCGGTGCCTTCCCG
>CAZQCL010000035.1:0-14156 GCA_964592435.1 uncultured Oscillospiraceae bacterium | reverse complement strand
AAAACATCAACTGGAACAATGAAATGCAAGCCATAAAGAAGGCTGGCGAGCTTACAGCGGGAATGAAAACAGATAGGGAAAAAATAAATGCCCTCTACCAATATCTTATAAGCAATGTTCAATATGACTACAGTAAGCTTAATAAATTGCCCACAACCTACCTTCCCAATATAGATGAAACTCTTGCCAATGGAAAGGGCATATGCTATGATTTCTCGGCCACTCTGGCGGCGATGCTCAGGAGCCTGGGGATACCTGCCAAGCTGATAAAGGGCTATTCTCCTCTAGTAAACGGTTATCACGCGTGGAATGAAATTTATGACAGCAAAAGCGGTGAATGGATTATAGTTGATACAAGCTACGATTCTCAAATGAAAGCAGCAGGCAAGAAATACAGCATGGAAAAGAGTCAAGCTCAGTATTCGATGGTTTACGAATATTGACGAAATATTGTATATGCTGTACCGTTTTGTAAATTTTTATAAAAGCATATTTACAAAAGGTTTCCAGTAGTATAATATAGAATTAATCAATTGGTCATATGTATATAAGAAACTTTTATATGTGGAGGGGAATGAAATGTTTAAATTGTTTATGAAAAAGAACAACAAAAAGGGCTTTACACTTGTAGAGTTGATGGTTGTTGTAGCAATCATCGGCATTTTGGTGGCCATTGCAATTCCGGTATATAACAATTCACAGGCCCAGGCAGAAGAAAATGCCTGTTGTGCTAACCTGAGGACTATTAATGGTGCAATACAGCAGCACGATGCTTCTGAAACGGCTGATGCAACAAGCATTGCTGACCTTGTTCCTGGTTATTTGGCTAAAGAACCTACTTGCCCGAGCGGCGGCACATACACATTTCATCCAGCGACAACTACTGCTTCGGCACATGTAACATGCAGTAAAAGCGATCACGAGTTACCTTAATATTCCATACCGAAAGGCCAAAGCTTATCAGGGAGCCAGCAAATTATTTCTGTTGGCTCTTTTGGATATACAGAGCTCCAGGTGTGCGAAAGACGCTGGGGAAATGCGCGGCGATAAGGCACCCAGTTGCGTCGAAAAAACTGTTGACAAAAGTTTATAGATTCTTGTGGAAAAAAGTTGTTTATTAAGGTATTATGTAATTATGCATATAATATGCTTTTTATGTTGAAAGGAAATGCTCGCATATGGCAGATAACCAAACAGGCGAAAGCAATTTGAAAAGATTTATAAAAGAGAATAAAACGCTGGTTATATCTATCCCAATATTAGTGATTCTAATTATCTTAGTTGTCATAATCTACTCAAGCATGGGAGGCGAACAGGTTGATAAGGTCCTGCCCGCGCTTGTTGAGAACGCTCCTGCCGATATGACGGGAAACCAGGTTGAAGTCCTGCCGCAGATTGAAAGGGAAACCGGCAACGAACCAGCTAGCGGATCCGACAAAATATCCGGCGGAACCGACGGAGCAACAGACGAAGCCGGTTTGACGGCATCTGACGGCTCTGTGAAGAATCCCTTTAGCGGTCGGGTTAAGCTTACGGGTATAGTGATTGATGGAAACGGCAGCATGGCTGTTTTAGAAATTGGAGGAAAAACCTACATAGCCACAGAGAAGGCTGTTCTTGATAACGGGGTAATTGTCAGCAGCATTAGCTTTGATAAGGTCATGCTCAGGGACAATGGCAAGGATATAGAGCTTAGCTTGGAGTAAGTTTTAGCTTACAGCACCAAGCCAGCAGTCTGATTTTGTTAAGGGGGGATCTTATGTTCAGGGCCTGCAAAAGAACAGCTTACAGGCTATTAAAAAGGCCGTTGTTTTTTGTTTTTATCATTGCTTATATGCTCTCATTAAGTATGGGTGTGTACGCAGATAAAACAGACGTTGCGAATGCTGCCGACGTTCAAAAGAGCAGCAGAGGTCTAATGTCCATAAATATGGTTGATGCGGATATCAGAGATGTTCTTTCTACTATCGCAATCAGCATGGATACCAGTATTATTTATCTCGAAGAGCCTGTCAATATTACATTCAAAGCCAGAGACCTGGAGCCGAAGGAAGTACTGGGCTTATTGCTTCAAAGTACTACAGCAGATGGTAATCAGCTGAATTATATTGATAGCGATGGTATCATAATTGTCGGCAGCAATGAAAAGCTGCAAAAGGACTTTTCCAACCAGATGGCGCTCACACGCTTCAAGCTCAATTATATTACATCCGCTGAATTGAGCGGCTATCTCGACACCTTAGATATCTCAATAAAAAAAATAGTACTCAGCGACAGCAAAAAATACATATGGGTCCAGGGGACGCCTCAAGCGCTGACAAAGGTTTCTTCGGTTATTGCGGCCCTCGACCGGGCTGAAAACTTTGACCGTGAGATCCTATCTACGGAAATGAATCTGAAGTCCTTCGATCTTACTTATATTACTGCTGATCGGCTTGAAAAGCTGATAAAGGAGCTTGGACTGAATGTCCAGACGCTCAGGGTCGATACAAGCTCCGGGTTGATATGGATTAACGGCACTCAACAGGCACAGCAGGATGTCGCGAAGCTGATTTCCATTGTCGATGTCCCAGCGACTGCCGGTTCATCATATAAGATAGCTTCTCACAAGATGGCTTATCTGACCTATGACAATCTGGTTCAAGCTGTCGGCGGCCTGTTCTATGACGTTGATATGATGAATGTGGGTTCCGCTCAGAAGACTATATGGTTGTATGGAAGCCAGGGCGCCATAGATGAGGCTCTTACAATTATTAAGAAAATGGACATTACAGACAATGCTCCGGAATCACAGTTTTTCACATATAGACTGAAAAACATTTCTCCGGAAACAGCCAAAGAAAAAATTGAGTTTTTGGATATTCCGGGCGTAAGCGTATTGACCTTGAATTCCTCCGCCCTTTCCCATGAGCTGCTTGTCAAGTGCCCCTATGACATGATTGCCGCGGTGACCAGAGCTATTGGCAGAATTGATGTGAATGGGCAAAAAATTAAAGCTCCCATAGATTATGCAGAAAACTATTCTGGCATAACCAAGAGGAAGGAGCTTATTTGCAAGATGCTCAGCATAGCACCGAACAGTATAATAATTTCGGAGGATATTGCCAGGGGAAACAACGCCACTTACTATATTTTGTGGACGGAGGATACTCCTGAAAACATACAGAAAATAAAGGATCTGGTGGCTCTTATCGATGCCCCCGGCAGTGATTAGATGGCGTGAGGAGCATATGATGCCATGGGGTGCGGCACCGGAGAAGGTGTAGAAAATGAATACTGATGACAATGTGAACTATCCGGCGACGCTGGATGAATTATTAAAGCTTACGGTGGAAAAGAAAGGCTCTGACCTGCACCTTGTAGCGGGAGCCAGTCCCTCTATCAGAATAAATGGGGAAGTGGAGAGGCAGGATTTTCCCCTACTTACGCCCAAGGACATGGAAGAGCTGCTTGGAGGCGTGCTTTCTCAGCTTCAGTGGGAGAAGCTGGCTGAGAACTGGGAACTGGATTTTTCACATTCCTTGATGGGCGTGGCAAGGTTCAGGGGCAATGTTATGGTGCAAAGAGGCAGTTATGCTGCGGTGTTCAGGGCAGTGCCCTACGTGATCCCGGTATTTGAACGCCTTGGCTTGCCACCGGCAATAAGGAAGCTGTGTGATCTGTCAAGAGGGCTAATCCTGGTAACGGGTCCTACGGGGAGCGGCAAATCAACTACGCTGGCCGCTTTGATAGACGTGCTGAACAATGAGCGTAAGCTAAATATTGTCACTATAGAGGATCCGATAGAATTTTTGCACAAGCACAAGATGTCAACTGTACGGCAGCGTGAAATCGGGATGGATACCCATTCTTTTGAAAATGCTCTGCGGCATGTACTCAGGCATGACCCGGATGTAATACTGATAGGTGAAATGAGAGATATGGATAGCATATCTATTGCGTTAACAGCCGCGGAAACAGGTCATCTGGTCTTTTCGACCCTTCATACACAGACAGCACCGCTGACAATATCGAGGATCGTTGATGTGTTCCCAAGCGGCAGGCGTGAACAGATTAGGCAGCAGCTATCCAATTCGTTAAGAGCAGTTATTTCGCAGCAGCTGATTCCAACGACTGACGGAAGGGGAAGAGTTGCTGCTGTAGAGTATATGGTTGATACACCGGCAATACGAAGTATTATAAGAGAGGGAAAGGAGCATCAGCTCTACAACTCAATACAAACAGGACAAAACTTTGGAATGCAGACAATGGATATGGCACTGGCAAGACTGTGTATCGATGGAAGGATAACAAGAGAAAGCGCCATTGAGTACAGTGTCGATAGTAAGGAGCTTGAAAGGCAGATACAGAATAAATACTATATTAGATGAAAAGGAGAACTTCCATGGCCTTGTTCAACTATGAATGCCTGAACAGTCAGGGTGATATAGTAAAGGGACAAATGGATGCCGAAAGTGCTCAAGCGGCAGCATTGAGGCTGAAAAGCATGGATTTGATGGTGACATCCATTAATCAGGCGCGCATAACGGCAAAAAGCACCTTCCTCAGCAGTGGAAAGAAAGTGACAACAGGTGATTTGAGCGTTTTCAGCAGGCAGCTTGCCGCAATGATTAGTGCAGGCATCCCGATTACTACTGCACTGCACACAATGAGTAGACAGACAGGTAACCCTACCTTTAGAGATATACTGGAGAATATTGCCCACAACGTTGAAGCCGGAATGAACCTGACGGATGCCTTCGGCGCCTATCCCAAGATTTTTTCTGAGCTGTTTATATCGATGATCCATTCAGGCGAAATCGGAGGTACCCTCGATACATCCTTGATAAGGCTGTCAGAACAGCTCCAGAAGGACAAAGCACTTGCGGACAGCATAAAATCAGCTACATTTTATCCGAGGATGGTGCTGGCCTTTGCACTGATTATGATGCTTGCCATGCTGGTCTTTCTGGTTCCGTTATTCCAGGGATTTATTCCTGCAGGCTCTGAAATACCGGGTGTCACAAAGGCGATTTTCAATCTTTCCGCCTCCATCAGAAACCACTGGTATATATGGCTGTTGGCTGTTATTGCAATTTTTATCGGCTTTTATGCATTTACAGGGAGCAAGAGCAGCAAATTGGTTTGGGAAAAAATAAAATTTAAGCTTCCGGCATTTGGACCTCTCCTGCACAAGGCTGTCATAGCAAGATTTTGCAGGACGTTTTCAACACTTATTGAAGGCGGCATACCGGTAGTACAGGCACTGGAAAGCTCCGGGCCCACATCCGGGAGCCTTATGGTGGCGCAAGCCGCTAACGAAGCCAGCAACAGGATAACAGAGGGCAAGAGCATATCAGAACCGCTGGACGAAAGCGGTTTGTTCCCTCCCATGGTCATACAAATGATCTCTATCGGTGAGGAATCCGGTTCGCTTTCATCACTGCTGGATAAGGTAGCAGAATTCTACGAGGAGGAAGTCGCCACTGCATCCAAGGGGCTAACGGCATTGATTGAGCCGATAATGCTTATTTTTGTGGGAATCCTGGTAGGCGGCATGCTTGTATCACTTTATTTACCGATATTTACCGTAATATCAGGCTGATAATAGAAAAAATAAAGGTTGGTAAAAAGATGGGTATTTTTAAAGCAAAAAGTGTGATTGGATTGGAAATGGATGCATATGAGATCAGAGCAGCAGAGGTTGGCGGGACTGTTGCAAAGCCGGCTTTGATGGCTCTGAGCAGGATTGACTTGCCGGAGGGCGTGGTAAAGGATGGTAAGGTAGTCAACCCAAATATGCTCAGCAATTTACTCTCACGGCTTTGGAACGAGTCAAAATTCAAATCCAAAAATATTATGCTCGGGATCAGTAATCAGGACGTTCTTATCAGATTTGCATTGATTCCCAAAGGACCTGAGGAGAAGATGGACAATATCATTCGTTTTCATGCTCAGAGCTTTTTGCCCGTACCTGTAAATGAAGTAGAATTGGATTACGTCATACTGAACGAGCAGCGGGAAAGGCCGCAGGGAGAGCCCGACAACGTGGTGAAGGTTCTTTATGTGGCTGCCCGCCGATCTATGCTTAAGGGCTTTTTGCAAGTGGTTAACGAAGCAGGATTGAAGCTGCTGGACATAGATGTTTCGCTCCTTGCATTGACCAGGTGCGTAGAAGGACAGGTGACAGACAAACCGGTGGCAATTATTCACTATACAAGGGATCAGGTGGGATTTGCAATACTTGCTCATGGGCTGCCGGCATTGGCGAGGATACTCACAATCTATCCGGCGAGCAACAGGGTAGAGGAAAACATCTATAGAAGCACGGCCATGGAAGAAGCCGCATTTACATCAATGCAGGACTTGGAAAATACAAACCACCTGAGCAATGATATCGTTGATGAGATAGGCTCAAGCATATCATACTTTATATCCCAGAACCCAGGCGAAATAATTGAGATCTGCATGATGAATACAGCTTACGGTGCAGGAGCGAATATAAGCAGCAGGCTGAGTGAAAATCTCGGTGTAGCTGTGAAAATCATTGATATGACCAGAGCACTTGATACTCGCAATTTAGCGAGAAGCAGCCCGTTAAAAAGCGTAACGGATTTTTCTGTCAGTATAAGCCTGGGGCTGCGTGGACTGGAGGACTAGAGCATGAGAAATATTAGTTTACTTCCCGCTGAGCACAAAAGCTATAAGAGGTCAGAAAAAAGTATCAGTAGATTTGCTGTGATTGCAGTGGTATTGATATTGGTCTTTGTTCTGCTTTATGCGACACTTTCCCTCGCTTTGCTGAAGCCTCAGGCGGATCTGAAAGCGGTAATGCAGCAACGGGAGCAGGCACAGCTCAAAGCTGCCGGTCTTCAGTCCTACGAGGATAAAAAAGCGGAAATTTCAAATGTAGCAGATCTATACAGGCTATGCATGGAAAACAGCCCGGACTGGAGCTCGTTGCTGGTGCAGATTTTCAATTCTATTCCGCAAAACCTGTGGCTGAGTAATTTCGACATAAATTATGTAGAGAATAAAGGCGTGCTGAACATGAGGGGCTGGGCGGATTCGCATTCTAAGGTATCTGACTGGCTGGCCACATTAAACGCGAATGAGAATCTGAAAAATGTATTGTGCCTGTCATCATCAACAAGCGGTACCGACGGCAGCCACACCGTCCAGTTTGAAATATCGGCGGAGCTGGTGGGAGTTGAGGCCCTAAATGTTAAAGCAGTTGAGGGAGGTGCCGAATAATGCGCAATAATTTATTGCAAAGGGTTCTGATCATAGCTCTTGTAATCGCCCTGGTACTTGGGATGGGCGGCTTGGTTTATAATAAGCTGAGTCAGATGCAAGATTTGGCGGCACAGCTATCCGAACAGGAGGAAGGGTTGCGGCAGGATGAAAACCGATTGGTGCAGCTCAAGCTGCTCATGGCAGAAGGAGAGGAGCTCGAGGAGCAATACGAAAGGTCGGAAATGCTGATACCCGACAATCCCGAAGAGGAAAAGCTTATTCGTTATTTGCAAGAGAAATCCGCAGATGCAGGTGTGGATTTTGTCGAAATAAAATTTAACCCAAGGATACAGGCAGAAAAATACCTGGACATGCCGATTGAAATAGCCTTCTCAGGGGATTATGATTCGCTGATACAATTTTTGAGGAATATATTTGAAGGGGAAAGAGCAGTGCGAATCGACACGATAAACGTCGCCGCCTCAGGTGATGGTACAAATGATATTAGAGCTGATATAGGGGCACACAGCTTTAGCCGAAAAAAGAGGTGATTTTTTGTCCGGCTTTATTAAAAAAACTTATTTGGGTGAACAGCTTTTACAGACAGGAATAATAACAAGGGAACAACTGGATGATGTCTTAAGCGAGCAAAAGAAAGGGAAGGAAGCAGACGGCAAGACAAGGAGTGCGTTAGGACGGTTGTTGGTTCAGAAGCGATATTGCACGGAGGAGGACATTGCACGGGTTGTTGCATGGAATACGGGATCCAGCTTTGTTACCCTGACGGAGCATGCGATTGACTTATCGGCGGCAAACCTTATTACTCCCGAGATTGCTATAAAGTATCAGGCATTACCTATAGGATATGAAGATGATAAGCTGAAGGTGGCAATGAGAAATCCCAAGGATGTCATTGCGCTGGATGATTTAAGGATATTAACGGGGTATGACATCGTAACGGTTGTGGTTCCGGATATGGAGCTGGATTCTGCAATAAAGCAGTTTGAAAGCTCCAGCATAGGCATAGATGCAAATGTGGAGGAGGAACTGCCAAGCGAATCGGTTGATGGGCCTCAGGAAGCCGACACCATGGCTGAGCAGCCGGCAGTACAGCTTGCAAATCAAATTTTCAACCAGTCCATAAAGGCCGGAGCCAGTGATATACACATAGAGCCTCAGGAGAAAAAGCTAAGGATTAGATTCAGGATCGATGGAGTTCTGCATGAGGTTATGTCACCACCCTTCAAGCTGCGAGCGTCCTTGATTTCCAGAATAAAGGTTATGGGCAACATGGACATAGCGGAGAGAAGGGTTCCGCAGGATGGGCGTATTACAATAAAAGCTGATGAAAAAATTGTAGACGTGCGTGTTGCGTCGTTGCCGTCCGTTTATGGTGAAAAGCTGACACTAAGGCTTCTGAATAGAAGCGACAGGCTTATAACATTGGCTGAGCTGGGATTTCCCGAAGACCAGCTAAAAAAATACAATGCTATTATGCGCAAGCCTTACGGATTTTTATTGGTAACAGGGCCGACAGGAAGCGGTAAGAGCACTACATTATATGCGACATTGGCAAAGCTGAATTCGCCGGATAAAAATATAATAACCCTTGAGGATCCAGTAGAACGAAGGATGGATGGCTTAAACCAGATTCAGATAAATATCAGGGCGGGGCTGACATTTGCATCGGGGCTGAGATCTATATTACGAAGCGATCCGGACATTATCATGGTTGGTGAGATCCGTGACCACGAAACTGCAAAAATCTCGGTAGAATCGGCATTGACGGGGCATCTGGTGCTGTCAACCTTGCATACAAACGACTCTGCGGGGGCGGTGACAAGGCTTGCAGACATGGGTATAGAGCCGTATCTTATTTCTTCATCATTGATAGGAGTAGTTGCTCAAAGGCTTGTAAGGATACTCTGCCCGAGCTGCAAGACTAAGTATACTATAGGCAGGAAGGAATTGCTCAATTCCGTGCCGGACTTTCCGGTGGACGGCGATGAGGAGGAGCTGACGCTATATCGCGCAAAGGGCTGCATATCATGCAGCGGTACTGGATACAGGGGCAGAAAAGGTGTGTATGAATTCATGCCGGTGACGGAATCGCTGCAGTCATTGATATTGAATAGAGCATCAACAATTGAGATTAAAAACACTGCGATTTCGGAGGGCATGACCACGCTCAAGGAAGATGGATTGATAAAGGCCAAGGATGGGCTTACGACGATAGAGGAAGTGCTAAGGGTCATTGCTTGAACTGGCGGCAGGCGGCAGGGAGACTGTGCCTGACAGTGCAAGTGCCGTGATTGGCCGGTGCGGAGGCTGGAAATGCGACAGGAGATTTTCGGAAACACAAGAGATAATAATAAAGGATTTACCCTCATTGAGCTGCTGGTTGCCCTTGCTGTTCTTGTAATGGCAGCGGCTGTTTTTATACCTGCGCTGACATTTGTGACAAAATCATATCGAAGCAACTATACAAAAATGACCGCCGGCAATATCGCGGTAAGTGTTCTTGAAGAGATAAGAGCAATGCCATACGATGATATAGGAACCTATGGCGGGAATCCATCAGGTGCGATTCCGCAGACCAGCAGCATAACAGTCGGAAACACAGTTTTTCGAGTTAATACGAGGATATCCTGGAACAGTGCGAAAAGCACTTCAACCGGTACCGAAAGCGACATTGCATTGAAGGGAATAAAGGTAACCGTAAGTGCGCCGGGCGTTTTTTCCGGTGTTGTTGAAGAGTTAGGGGAGATAAACAGTATTGCTTCTCGAGAGAGTGAAGAAGCCTTTGTGAAAAACGGTCATATACGTGTCCATGTAAAGGACTCCGAAGACGCAGTTTTTGCAGAGAATCCCATACATATAAATCTGGTGAGTATACCACCGACTCCTTCTTTGAACCAAAGCATGAATACCGATACAGCCGGAAACGTGTTATTTGGCATATTGGATGCCGGCAAATACATGGTTAGAGCAAGGCTGTCGGAGGGCAATGTTGCAGGACCTGGGCAGAAAGTTGAAGATGGCTGGATAGTGTTGGAGGATGTAGAGGCAAACGATTATCAAACTTCAGAGGCCATAATATACATGGACAAGGAAAGCAATTTTTCCAAGCTGTCGGTAAAGCTTGTGAAAGAGGGCGACGAGGATGGGGAGCCGATTATTAGCGAGGGCGTTATGAATCTGAACTGGAAGAGCTTAGATCAGGATATTAATGTAATTGCCAATAAAAGCTTTACGACAGCAGATTTTGTTGATGGTGAGCTTCCCCAAAGTTTTTTTGGGCCGCTGTGGAAAACCGGTACGTATAACCTTAGTATTCGTGGGGTTTCGGGGTATGCCAATTATGATATGGGGCTTAGCTCATCGGCGAAGCCTCTGCAGCCGAATGGAACAGAGTGGGATGGTACAATGCAGCTGAATCAGCTTCTGAAGCTGAGAGTGCCTATGATGGAGGGCCTATCCTCTGCTAATGTTTATAAAGAGGACACGAAAGCTGACTTTGAGGATGCGGCCTATATTATCAATTTGCTTGCTACGGATGAGGGGAACGGACAGCTGATACTGGACGGAAGCAGCACAGAAACAAATCTAACTTCTTTTGTTGAGACCGGCGGGATAAGCGCATCATCAGCTAGTAAAAATCATCAGGCCGAGCATATTTCCGACGGCAATAATAACACCTATTGGCAGGCAGGAAACAACTCTCTTCCACAGTGGATAGCATGGGATTTTGGGAGCAATGTGAAGATAAGAAGAGTGGAGATTTTGGCAAGCCAGTATGGGGGTGGCGGTGGCTCGCGCTGGAGCAACGTGCCCAAGGATTTCATGCTTCAATGCTCATTTGATGAAGTCAATTGGACAGAGGTGCATGGCAACAGCACATTAACAAATCGCACAAGCGGCTTCCAGAGTTTCAACGCAAGCAATCCCCAATCGGCACGCTATTTCAGGCTGTATATAACCGACAGGCATGACAGGAACGCATACGTTGCTGTCAATGAAGTAAGATTATACGGAGTTAAGGGCTATGCCAATGAAGGCACCAGAATATCGAAGGGCAAGCTGCTGGACAATCGACCTGAATTTGCCTCGGCTCCTCAGATGAGAATAAGCTGGGAGGATTCCACTGATGCAGACACTTCCATAAGCGTATGCACCGCGTTAACGGATAGTAACACAAGGCCTGCCGAAAGTGCATTTGCAGAGGCCGTGAACGGTGGCTGCATTTCAAATATTGCCAGGGGATCCGACATCAGAGGGAAATACCTGTGGGTAATGCAAAAGCTTGAGACCAACGATATCGAGAAGACGCCGTCGCTGGATTGGCTCAGCATAGATTATTAGCTGGACGCACGGATCAGGGGCAGGTGCGTATATGCCAGGGATGCAGATTAAGGGAGCATGGAGCGTTTCATGGGGAAAACAGGGCGGGAAAAGGCAGCAGATCATAAAAACAAGGGATTTACTTTGATTGAGCTTATTATTGTTGTGGCATTATTAGTCATAACAGTCGCAGCTGTCTATACCTTTTTTTCTTTTACGTACACGGGCTTCACAAGAGCTGACAGACAAACGGAGCTCATGCAATATATGAATCAGGCTGTTACTATGATAGGCGATGATATTCGTTCAGCATCCAGGCCGAACACCGAAACATATCCGGTTGTCGTGCAAGAAGCATCGGGAATGCTGGCCAAGGGTCAGAGGATTGACATTTACAAGCATGGATACAAAAGTGATGGAAGCAGCAAATACATTCGCGTCTGCTACAGGCTGGATCCCTCAGATAAAACTGTGCTGCAGCGGGGCGAGGTTGTATATGGCGGAAGCACACCGCCTTCAGGTGCGAATCCGGAGTATGAAACCATCACAGCATGGAAAAACATACTTACAGGAGTGATACACTCGAGCGATAGCGGAATAGCCATAGGGATTTTTGAAGATACGACTGCTGAGGCACAAGGTGATCGCAGGAAGATACAGCTAAATTTGAGCACAAACAGTATAAGCAATCCTTTGCCCAAGCCGGTAGAAGTGAATATGACTATAACTTCCAGAAGCAAGGGGGTTCCGGAATAGATGAGCTATAGAAATGAAAAGGGACTTGCGCTGCCCGCAGTTATTATTATTATTGCCATACTGCTTGTTCTAAGCGCATCAATGATGTATGTCACAAGCAGCCAGACAGTTTCTATTGACTTGAAGAAGGCTTCCGAGAATGCCTTCCATATTGCAGAGGCGGGCTACTATAGATATATTTGGCAGTTGAATGACAACTCAGCCTTTTATAAATTGTCAACAAAGGCTACGGACGAGTTTGATCCGGTTGAGTTTTATTCGGGGTCGGAAACAGGCGCAAGCTCTGCATGGACCGGGTATCCTAAGAAATACAAGGAAACAGAATACAGGGGCGAAGGTCGGCTAGTCGGCTATTATCAAATTGAAGTGGTGCCTCCTTCAACCTCGAGGCCTGTAGTAACAATAAAGTCAACAGGCTGGACAGTTGATAATGCACAGGTTAAAAGAGCAATAGAGGTTAAGGTTCACAAGAGGCAGTTTACCAATTATGTGGGCTTTATGGGTGACATGAGGAATGCCAGCGGCGACGGTATATATTGGGGCGACGGGGAGCAGGTGCGAGGACCGGTTTTTACCAATGGGACATTAAGGACGAATGGTACCCCTGTGTTTCATGATGATGTCAGCTACTGTGTAGGTTGGGAAAAAAGCGGAGGGAATCCTGATTTCAAGAAGCCCGGACAGCCTGTAAAGGCTACACCTCTGGCATTTCCATCTTCGAATGGTGAAATTACCGGTTGGGCGAATCCGGCAATGGGCGGATATGTTTATCAGGGACGCACATGTATCCTGCTTAATGGGAACGAACTGAAAATCAGGAATGTTAATGTGAGCGGCGACAAGATTGTTACAAGGCCCTTGCCCGCCAGTGGCGTTATCTATGTAGATGGAACGCTGTTCATATCGGGCGTATTGGATGGGTGCATGAGTATAGTAACGGAGGGAAACATATATATTACGGGGAAGGATCCAACAAACTTCAGCTATAACAATGCAGCCGATACTGGAGGAATCACCTATGCAAACAGCAATATTCCCACATCAGCTACTGCAAACACCTCAGGTCAAAGCGATGATATGCTGGGAATGATATCTAATGGCAATATATTGATTAATACACGCTACTGGCCGAGAGAAAACAGCAACACCAATCATCAGAGTGTTTCTGCGGCAAAGTATAATATCACAATCCATGCGGCTATTTTCGGGCTGTCAGCAAACAGCTATTATGGCGTCGATGATTACGCAAGCTTGGACGACATGGGATTCATTTATTTTACCGGCTCACAGATAACAAATAAAGTGGGCGCTACTTATCGAAGCAGCTCGTCGTGGGGGAATACCAGCATTCATGGATATAAGGAAGATAACAGCTTCGATTACCGAATGGCCTACGAAACACCTCCGCACTTTCTTGAACCCGCTAATACAGGCTGGCAGATTAAGGAATGGGCGGAAGTGAAGTCAACACCATAGGATTGGGTTCTCTACCTGATGCGCCTGCACTCCAAATAGTAGCGTTTTTCCTCAGCTTCTCCCATAGAGAAGGTTTTTCTTGGCAGTACGCCATCCCTTTTGACAGTTTTGAAAAGCCCATGCTTACTCATGGCAGGAAGGTAAAAGCCAATACACCTATCTTGTGAGCCAAGCTCCGTAATTACCTGTTCGCCGTGGATATAGTCTATCTCAACATCACCGGCATTGCCGCCGGTATTTTCACAGGCATGCTTAACGGCATTCTTACCGGAATTTCCGCTGGTATTAGTGGATGCCTTGTTTTTTACAAATTCATCAAGAATGCTTTGAAGCGTTCCCACCTCAAGGCTGCTGACCGGATTGTGCAC
>CAZQCL010000034.1:0-14232 GCA_964592435.1 uncultured Oscillospiraceae bacterium | reverse complement strand
GGCATAAAACTAAATAGGTATGGTAAATAAATCAGCAATATATTAAAATTGTATAGTATGATATGTTTCAATCGCAGACTTTATGCCGGATGCCAGAGGGCGCGATAGATAATTATTTATAAAAACAAATCGATACCTGGGATTTGGAGAAGTACTATGGAAAGGACAAATACATTGCTAAAAAAACCATTACGATACCTGAAGGGTGTAGGTGAGGTTAAAGCTGCGCTTTTTCAAAGGCTTGACATTTTTACCATTGGTGATGTGATTACTCATTACCCAAGAAACTATGAAGATAGGAGCAGGCTAAAAAAGATAATTGAGCTGGAGGATGGGGAAAAGGCTTCTTTTGAAGGAGCTATTGCCTCGAAGCCTGTGGAATCCAGACCGAGGAGAGGATTTGTAATAACACGGGTCGGTATTGTTGATGACACGGGGCTAATTAAGGGGATTTGGTTTAATCGGCCTTACCTGAAGAGCTATTTTACGAAGGGTGAAAGGTACATATTCTATGGTGCAGTAACCAGAAAGGGAACTTTTGAGGTGCTTAATCCTGTATATGAAAAGCTTAGTGAATCGGGCCCTGTCAACACCTGCAGAATAGTTCCAATCTATCCGGCAACAGGCAAATTAACACAAAATGCTATCAGAGCCGTAATACGCAGCGCTTTGGATCATGCCGGGGAAGAGCTGACGGAATTTTTGCCTGAATGGATTTGTAAGGATTATCTTTTGGTTGATAGACTATTTGCCATAAACAATATACACTACCCTGAAAGCGATAGCGCCTTCCAAAGAGCACGTGAAAGACTAGTGTTTGAGGAGCTGCTTCTGCTTCAGTTGGGGCTAATTAGCCTGAAATCCTTGCCGGAATCGAATCGGGCAGGTATCAGATTTAGCGCAGGTGCACAGGTAAGAGAGTTTGTCCGGCGGTTACCCTACAAATTGACTAATGCGCAGACCAGAGTATTAGCAGAAATCGAACAGGATATGGAAGGTAGCAAGGTTATGAACCGCCTTGTTCAAGGAGATGTTGGTTCAGGTAAGACAATTATTGCGGTAATAGCACTAGTCAAGGCTGTAAAAAGCGGATATCAAGGAGCATTCATGGTTCCGACGGAGATCCTGGCGGATCAGCACTACCACTCGGTGAAACCAATGTTGGAACGCTTTGGCATCAGAACAGCACTTCTGACCGGAAGCAGCTCGGCAAAAGAGGCCAGAGAACTACTTGAGGATGTCAGAGAGGGCAATGTGGATGTTTTAATTGGAACCCATGCCCTACTGGAAGATAAGGTCGTTTTTATGAATCTTGGCCTTGTTATTACAGATGAACAGCACAGGTTCGGGGTAAGGCAAAGAGCCATTATATCTCAAAAGGGAGAAAACCCGGACATGCTTGTAATGACGGCAACGCCGATACCAAGAACACTTGCGCTAATATTATATGGCGATCTGGATATATCCATAATAGATGAGCTGCCGCCAGGCAGAAAAAAAGTGGAGACCTATGCTGTGGATGAGCGTATGCGAGAAAGAATAAACAGATTTATCAGAAAACATGTCACCCAAGGCAGACAGGTCTATATAGTATGTCCACTTGTTGAAGAGTCGGATGCAGTGGAAGCAAAGGCTGCTTCTGAGCTGGCCGATGAACTCGCCAACAAAACCTTCAGAGACCTTAGGGTTGGGTTAATTCATGGAAAAATGAAGTCTTCCGAAAAAGACAAAACCATGATTGACTTCGTAAGAGGTGAAATGGATATTCTGGTATCAACAACCGTTATTGAGGTTGGGGTAAATGTGCCTAACGCTTCTTTGATGGTTGTAGAAAATGCTGAAAGATTCGGGCTTGCTCAGCTTCATCAACTCAGAGGAAGAGTAGGACGCGGTGAGCATCAGTCTTTTTGTATCTTGTTTAGCGACAGCAAATCAGAAATAGCACGTGAAAGAATGAAGGTAATGGAGCAAACCTCCGACGGTTTTGTCATATCGGAAAAGGATCTTGAGCTCAGAGGACCCGGTGACTTTTTTGGTACCAGACAACACGGCATTCCTGATATGAAAATTGCTAACCTTTACAAGGATATGGATGTGTTAAAGCAGGCTCAGGAAGCCGCCCTAAAGCTAATAGAAAAGGACAGGAAGCTGGAGCTTCCGCAAAACCATCTGCTTCGCAAGGCGGTCAAGGAGAGATTTGGCAAAACTGCAAATGTAATTAGCTTGAATTAGGGTTAATTTGGTTGCGTGTGGATTAATTTGCGAATTCCACTCATCGGGCATTGAAAATAGAAAGCAATAAAAAGGATTTATATTGACATCATAGAATTATTACAAAAGTAAGGAAATGGTTGGGCAGGTGGATAACAAATATGCTCAGAGTAATATCGGGCTCAGCACGAGGACATAAACTGAAAACTATAAAGGGGATTGATACAAGGCCTACATCCGATAAGGTGAAGGGATCTGCTTTTAACATTATTGCCGCCGAAATTGTCGATAGTAATGTGCTTGATGCTTTTGCGGGAACAGGCAGCCTGGGTATCGAAGCCTTGAGTAGAGGCGCAAAGAAAGCGGTTTTCATTGATAAAAGCATTGACAGCTGCGGTATTATAAGAGAGAATCTTGCGCACACGAAGTTGGCAGACCAGGCCGAGGTCTACTTGACGGATTACAAAAGCGGTATTGAGAGGCTATACCGGAAAGGCTATAAATTTGGCCTGGTTTTTCTGGATCCGCCCTATAATAAAAATTTTATTCAGAACACATTAAAATTGGTGGCAAAAAATGATATAATTAATGACGATGGTATCATTGTTGCGGAACATAGTCATTCCGACAAGCTCCCTGAAAGCTGTGGCAAGCTGAAAGCGGTTGACACGAGAAAATACGGTGATACAATGATAACAATATATAAAATATGTGACAGATAAGAATGCAATGCAAGAATAAATTATAGAAATTTCTTATAAGGCGGTAGTAAAGCTAATGGTTTTAGTATACCCGGGAAGCTTCGATCCTATCACAAACGGGCATTTGGATGTAATTACGAGAGCTGTCCGGATTTGTGATAGATTGATTGTTGCTGTAGGAAGTAATGAAAATAAAAGGCCTGCATTTTCGGTAGAAGAGCGTGTAGACCTGATTAGATGTTCAATCGGCAATAGAGAAGATATCACGGTGACAGGTTTTTCCGGCCTTTTAGCTGACTTTGTCAGAAAAGTGGGAGCAAAGGCCGTAATTAAAGGCCTGAGAGCGATGTCCGATTTTGAATATGAGTTTCAGATGGCGCTTTTAAATAAGACGCTTGAGCCGGATATGGAAACTCTTTTTATGATGACAAGTGTTCATTACTCATATTTGAGTTCGAGCGCCGTAAAGGAAATTGCCAGAAACGGTGGGAGTATTGACGGGCTTGTTCCTGATTGCATCAAGGATAGGATTGTAAGTAAGCTGACCACCAGATAGAGTATTTTAGGGGGTAAAATCATGGAGATACTTTCGATACTTGAAACATTGGAAGATTTAGTAGAGAAGAGTGTTGGCGTACCATTGTCTGGTAAATGCCTGGTTGACAAGGAGGAAATACTGGAAATTGTAAAGGAACTCAGGCTGAAGCTTCCTGACGATATTAAGCAGGCGAAATGGGTTAAGGAAGAGCGCCAGAGAATATTGATGGATGCTCAAAAAGAGGCCGGCACTATGCTAAAGGATGCAGAAAGCAATATTGCTGCGATGGTTGACGAACATGAAATAACCAAAAAAGCTTATGAACAGGCAAATGAAATTGTTGCTGCGGCTCAAAAGAATGCTCGCGAGATTAGGCTGGGAACAAAAGAATATGCAAATAGCATTTTGAATAAGGTAGAAGAAATTTTGACCGATACAATTGAAGTTATAAAAATAGATCGGGAAGAGCTCAAATAGGGCTCTTTTTTATTATTAGCTATTTACATGTTGCCTTTTAATGTCATATATCGTTTTATAATTAAGAGGAAAACAATGAATAGCATTAGAGTTACCAGCAATAACAGTGTTGATGTTCCAAGTATCTCTAATGATTTTCCCCTGAATGCATTTGTGAGCTCATATAAAGCAACCGATTCAGGAATTTTTTTCGCCGGGAGAACCGTCCCCTTCGGGAGAACCGTCCCCTCCAAGAGAAGAGCACCCAAAAATAGCTTTTGCCCCACCCAGGTATAAAATGAAGCGAATATACCCTGCATAAATTTACCTATAAGGTATGGGCGGATGCAAATATCTGTTTTTGAAATAATGCTCATTACCTGCGAATGTACAGATAAACCAGCCCAACCAATTATGAAGCTTGCTGTGGGCAGTTTCACGTATAAGGACGCATCTGATGTATAACCAATAAGACTTGACCCGGTTGTGATTTCTAAAAAACCGCTCAAAATTCCTTTTATAATTTCTTTACCAAAACCAATTGGAGAAAGCACAGCTCCGATTATCTCAGCAAGAACCCTAATTATACCGATATCGGTCAGAAGCTGAATAATAACCGAAAAAAGAACTACAAACCCGCCAATTGTCAAAATGGTTGTAATGGAGTTTTTTACTGCGTCGCCAAGTATTCTACCAAAGGGGACGGTTCTCCCGCGGTTTGTGGGATGAGAGAAATGTTCCATGGCATTTGCTCCTTGATATTCTCTTTGGGGATATTGTCCCCTTAAGCGAGAGAACCGTCCCCCCTGGGAGAACCGTTCCCTTAAATTCCCGGGGCTTTTGTAAAACCGAAAAAGCAGCCCAACGGTAATGCTTGCTAAAATATGACATGCTAACAGTAAAAAGCCGATTGATGTACAACCATATATAGTTGCACCAACAGCACTTGTAATAAAGAGGGGCCCGCAGTTATTTGTGAATGCCAGAAGTCTTTCAGCTTCAGTTCTTGTGACCATACCTTTAGTGCGCAGATCAGATGTTATTTTTGCCCCTACAGGATAACCGGATATAATACCCATTACCAGTGCAAAGGATGCGCTGCCGGGAACATTGAAAAGAGGTTTCATAATAGGCTCCAGCAACTTATCAAAGGAACGCAGGAAGCCTGTTGTATTTAATACCTCCACTGCCACAAAAAAAGGAAACAGGGTAGGAATGATAGCATTAACCCATAATATCAGCCCGCTCGTGGCTGCTTGAAGAACCGTCCCCGACATAAGGATCAGACAGATTACGAAAATTATGCAAAGGCCAGGTAATAACAGCTGCTTAAGATGTATAACCTTTGAAGGCTGTAGCAGTATTATTATGAGGGCTAGTAAAGCTGTAAGTAGGATTAATGTAAAAACCATTCTTTTTAGCTCTTTTTGATCTTCCTCTAGAATTCTATTATCAAATAACGCAAATAATTACTGTGTGCATGATGTATGCATGAAAATCTTGGGGGCATGCTGACCCGGTTTTTTAGCCGGATAGGCCAGGCAAATGGTTATTTGGTTGCAAAAGAAAAGCGATTATATGCTGACACAATAATCGCTCCTTCTACAACACCCCTACAACAAACCAAAAATTAGTATAGTGGGCTTATCAATAAATTAACGCATTACTCTTAACTTACTCTATCTCAATAATCCAGCCGTGCTCGTCTTTCATTGTGCCATTCTGTATTCCTGTAATAGTTTCATAGAGCTTTGCGGAAAGCTCGCCTATTTTTCCTCCGGCTACTGTAATCACATTACCGTCCCAGTTCAGTTCTCCGATCGGGGAAACAACTGCAGCGGTACCTGTGCCAAATGCTTCAACAAGCTTGCCTGCAGCATGTGCATCAAATAGCTCCTGCACAGCCAGTTTCCTTTCTGTAACCTTAATGCCCCAATGTTTTAAAAGATGAATACAAGAATCTCTTGTAATGCCCGGGAGAATGCTGCCATCAAGCGACGGTGTCACGACCTCATCACCTATTTTGAAAAATACATTCATGGATCCAACTTCTTCAATGTATTTTCTTTCGACGCCATCAAGCCACAACACCTGCACATAGCCTTTGTCTTGAGCTACTTCTTGCGCTTTAAGACTTGCCGCATAGTTAGCGGCAGTTTTCGCAAAGCCGGTCCCACCTCTGACAGCGCGCACATATTCGTCCTCTATCAGAATTTTCACAGGATTGATACCTCCGGGGTAATAAGCACCGCTGGGAGAGAGTATGATGATAAATTTGTATGTGTTCGAAGCCCTGACACCTAAATAGGGATCTGTTGCAATAATAAAGGGGCGGATATAAAGGGATGTGCCGGGTTCATCCGGTATCCAATCCCTGTCTATTGATACAAGAGTCTTGAGCGCTTCAACAGCTGCCTCTTCATCAATTGGTGGTATCGACATTCTTTGATTTGACTTATTGATTCTTTTCATATTCATATCTGGCCTAAAAAGGTTGATTTCTCCATTCTTAGACTTATATGCCTTCAGTCCCTCGAAAATGGCTTGTCCATAGTGGAATACCATTGTAGAAGGATCTAATGATAATGGACCGTATGGTACAATACGGGGATCATGCCAGCCTTCATCCCTATTATAGTCCAATACAAACATATGATCTGAGAAATGCTGGCCAAAACCCAGATTCTTTTGATCGGGCTTGACTTTCGGATTCTGTGTCCTTTGTATAGTTATTTTTTGCTTCAATGTGTAGACCTCCTATCTTTAATCCCATATGTATACACTTTTTTATATTATGCAACTTTCTCTATGAAAAATCCAGCGTTTATTGAAAAGATATTAAAATCTTCAGCAGAATTCGAATTATTTTGAATAAAAATCATCATCAAAAAGCTACGCGATAGAAGCTTCATGGGGGAAATAACCAAACTTGATGCTCCGTAGCCGTTGCCACAGGGAATCTTTTTTGCTATGATTACTAAAGCGGATTCACCATGAATACGATACCGCAATAACGGCAGACTATCACAATACTTGGAGGCAACGATGTCGAAGATGTTATATCCGTCTCTTATTGTTGACAGCATAAGGGATATAACCACAGAAATTTTAGAAGAAAATCATATTAAGGGTTTGATTTTGGACATAGACAATACATTGGTACCAAATCATGTGGCTGAGGCCGATGAGAGCGCGGTTCAATGGGTTGAAAATATTAAGGCTGCCGGGTACAAGGTTTGTATTGTTTCCAATGCAGCCAAAAGGCGTGTTGTCAGATTCAATGATAAGCTACAGCTATATGCCCTTCACAGAGCGATGAAACCTGGGAAAATAGCTTTTAAGAAGGCTTGCAGAATGATGGGCATCAAGAATGAGAATGCTGCCGTTATTGGGGATCAGATTTTTACAGATGTGTATGGCGGAAATCGCGCAGGCATGTTTACGATTCTTGTAAAGCCTATAGATCAAAGAGAAGGTAAATTTGTACAATTCAAGCGGATCTTTGAGAGACAAATTCTGAAACGATATAAAGAGCAATTATAGCTTCAAAAAAGGAATAGGCAAAGGGCTAGGGCGATAGAGCAGAGGGAAAAGGCCTGGGTAGAGGGTTCATGTAAAAGGTTGATAAAAGGCAGGTTTGGAAATGCGCTTGGATATGAGAGTCAACGGCAAGACAAAATTGACAGGATTGATTGGAGACCCGCTGGAGCATACTGTGTCCCCTGTTCTTCAAAACAGCCTTTTTTCTTCTATGGGCATCAATGGTATTTATATACCCCTCAAGGTGCCGGGTGAACGACTGAGGGATGCGGTAAATGGGCTGAAAGCGTATGGATTCAAGGGTTTCAATGTTACTATCCCCTATAAGAGAGCAATTCTGAAATACCTGGATGAGATTAGCGAAGAAGCTGAGCTGCTGGGAGCTGTCAATACTGTTATTATAATTGAGGATAAATTGACAGGGGATAGCAGACTCCGGGGATATAATACTGACGGTGACGGTTTCATTCATGCTTTTCACAAGCAAACAGGGATAACTTTTGCAGGCAGAAAGGTTTGTATGCTTGGCGCGGGAGGAACCGCCAGAGCATTAACCATAAAGATTGCATTGGAGAAGGCCGAAAGCATCTGTATCATTAATAGGACGGGATCCAAAGCGCAGGAGCTTGCTGAAGAAACAAATGGGATTCTCGAACGCAGAAGGCATTGCAGTAAAATAGACGTATCTTCCATAACAGGTTACGCAACAGGCTCCAATGCACCAATAAGAACCGTTACAGCTTCTGATTTTGGCTCAACGGAGGCCTTGCATGCATTACAGGAGTGCGATATTATCATCAATGCAACTGCTGTGGGTATGTATCCGGATAGTAATGCAAGTCCGCTGCAGGATAACTTTCCTTTTCGCCGGAATCAGATAGTCTACGATGCAATCTACAACCCTAGCGAAACAAAGCTGATGTCATCAGCCAGATTGAGGGGATGTATTGCCATAAACGGTTCGGGAATGTTGTTCTATCAGGGGGTAAAAGCTTTTGAAATCTGGATGGATACGATTGTGCCTGAAAAAATATTAAATGAGCTTTCGAATGAGTTTATGAAGCATCTGCAAGGTTGACACACATGAATCACAAATATCCGAAGATGCAAGTATTTGAATCCCTAAATATAAAAATATTCTAGGGGTTGAAAGGGTTTCTTATACAAAATGGAGAATTCATGCAGAGAAATAGCATAGAAGGGTTAGAAGGGTCAGAGGGGTATGGCTGTTGTATATGGAATTATATTCATACTAGGGCTTGTAGTTGGAGCTTTTATTAATGTGCTGATATACCGCATACCACTGAAGAAGTCTTTTGTTTTGTCTGACTCTGCCTGTGCTTTATGTGGTAGCAAGCTTTCGTCATCAGAGCTTATCCCGATTCTTAGCTACCTAATGCAGAGGGGAAAATGCAAGCATTGCGGCGAAAAGATTTCACTGCGATATCCTTTGGTTGAGCTGCTTACGGCGGTGGTATTTGTCGCTTTGTTTCACAAATACGGTATTTCGGTTCCTTTCTTCGCCTTTGCATTTTTAATGACTATCCTAATTTCGGTATTTTTTATAGATATAGATCACAAAATAATACCGAATGGCCTCGTGTTATCCGGTATGGCCGGCGGAAGTCTTTTTTTTGCATACAATTGCTTTAGCCCAATGCCGGAAATATTCGGGGACAGTAAATGGTGGACACCCTTGGCTGGATTACTGCCGGGGTCAGGCTTTCTGCTGTTGGCGGCAATATTGGGGTCCCTGTTATACAAGACTGACGATGCGATGGGAATGGGAGATGTTAAGCTTATGGCACCCATAGGGTTGTTTCTTGGTTGGAAGCTCTGCCTTGTTGCACTTTTTCTTGCAGTCGTAGCGGGTGGAGTGGTATCTATCGTGCTTATGGTTTTCCGGATTAAGAAAAGGAGGGATACCGTTGCATTTGGCCCGTTTATTGTTATCGGAGCCTTTATGACGATTTTGTATGGATGGGACATGCTAAGCAGGTTTATGGGAATATAAACATGTAAGGGCAAGTCAGTAAATAAAACAATTAGACAACAACGAGCTTCAGGATGAATTGAAAGAGAAAAAATAAAAGGAATAAGGTGTGAGGGGGATATTATATGGCACAGATTAAAAACTATATGGAGGAAATTGTATTTGGACAGATGAAGGAGGTATTGAACGATATCAATGTGTGCACCTGTGATAAATGCATACTGGATATTGCGGCTATTGCACTCAATGACCTGCCTCCAAAATACATTGTTACTGAGAAGGGGGAGCTTTATTCAAAGCTCAACACATTGAGCCAACAGTTCGAGGTTGATGTTGTTGCGGCTATTACTAAGGCAGCTGTCCTTGTTAAAAGAAAGCCGAGGCATGATTTGTAAAGAAAAGATATTATGAAGGGAAAGTGCAATATGCAAAAAAGGATTATTATTATAAATGGTCCTAATCTAAATTTACTTGGGACAAGAGAAAAGGATGTTTACGGAACAGCCACGTTGTCTGAAATAGCTTCAGCCATTACAGATGAAGCTCAACTGCTTGGAATGGACGCGGATTTTGTGCAGTCTAATCATGAGGGCGAAATTATCGATAAAATACATGAAACGAGAGGCAAATATGATATAATCATCATAAACCCTGCTGCATATACTCATTACAGCTTAGCAATCAGAGACGCTATTAAGGCAGTGGAACTGCCGTGTATTGAGGTGCACATGTCCAATATCCATTCAAGGGAAGAGTTCAGAAGCAGATCGGTGATTGCGCCGGTCTGTATAGGGCAAATATGCGGGTTTGGAGCGAACAGCTATATTATGGCGATCCGTGCGGCAGCAATGCTGTAATGGAAAACGACGAAAAGGAGACGGTAGGTTGTCAGAAATATCTATAGGTAGACTTAAGGCGCTTCGAAAAGAACTGGGGCTTGGAGCTACAGGCGCGGTTCTTGTTACTAAGCGTGTCAATTACATGTACATGTCCGGTTTCACAGGCACATCGGCGATTCTTTACATCAGTGAAAGCCGCGCGGTACTGTTGACGGATTTTAGGTATGTGGAGCAAGCCACATCGCAAGCCCCCGATTTTGAGATTATTCAGTATGCAGGCAGTGCCTATGACAAATTGAATAATCTTATTGAAAGCGACGGTATCCAAAGGATATTTTTTGAAGACAGTCATTTGACATTTTATGAGTATGAAGAGTATGCCGCGAAGCTTAAGGTGAAAGGATTTGCTCCGCTTGGCAAGATTATTGAGAAACTGCGGAGGATAAAGGACAAATCGGAGATCAAGATTATAAAAGAAGCGGTGGATATCGCTGATAAGGTGTTTTTGCACATCCTTCCTTTTATAAAGCCGGGCGTGAGAGAAATTGAGCTGGCGGCTGAAATGGAGCATCATATGAGACGGTTGGGAGCTTCCGGACCGTCCTTCGACACAATTATTGCTTCAGGTCACAGGGCATCGATGCCCCACGGGGTTGCTTCTGATAAGAAAATAGAGGCAGGGGACGTCATTACAATGGACTTTGGGGCAATATACAAAGGTTATTGCTCCGACATAACCAGGACGGTGTTTTTGGATAATCCCGATAAGGAACTGGCGAGAATCTACAAAATTGTTCTGGATGCCAACCGGAAGGGCCTGGAGGCTGTCAGGAGCGGAGTTAGCGGACGGGATGTGGATGCTCTTGTGCGAAAATTCATTGCAGAAGAAGGATTTGCTGATAATTTCGGGCATGGCCTCGGACATGGAGTTGGTCTTGAGATTCACGAGGAGCCTTCCCTTTCAATGAGAGAGGATTTGATATTGGAGGACGGCATGGTTGTTACAGTAGAACCGGGCATCTATGTTCCCGGCCTTGGCGGGGTCAGGATAGAGGACATGGTTGTTGTCAGTGGGCATAAGGCTGACATCTTGACTGAAGCAAGTAAAGAATTATTGGTTTTACAAAATTTTTCTTGAAATACATGCTATTTTACTTTATTATTGTGTATTGAATACGAATGAACGGAGGAATTGTTTGTATGATAACAGCAGGTGAATTTAGGAACGGTGCCACATTTGAGTTAGATGACCAGATATTTCAGGTGGTTGAGTTTCAACATGTAAAGCCCGGCAAAGGAGCTGCATTTGTCAGAACAAGGCTCAAAAATATTATTAGCGGAGCTACTATTGAGAGGACATTCACACCGACGGATAAAATGCCAAGAGCGCATATTGAGAGGAAGGACATGCAGTATCTCTATAATGACGGTGATTTGTTCTATTTTATGGATACAGAGACTTATGAGCAAATGCCAATAAACAAAGAGACGATTGGTGACCTATTCAAGTTTGTTAAGGAAAATATGATAGTTAAGATACTCTCTTACAAAGGAAATGTATTTGGCATAGAGCCTCCCACATTCGTTGAGCTCGAAGTTGTAGTAACAGAGCCCGGATTTAAAGGAGACACGGCTACAGGAGCGACAAAACCGGCTGAACTGGAAACCGGTGCTACCATTAAGGTTCCTCTTTTCGTTAATCAGGGCGACATTGTCAGAATTGATACAAGGACAGGGGAGTATTTGGAAAGGGCGTAAGCTTAGTGAATGCACGCTAAGAGCCGAAATCCAAAGCCTACTTCAGTGCGGATAAACCGGGTTGCCTGCGGGAATAGTAATGAGAGTGCAAATCAGTGCGCTAATTGCAGAGAAGAAATGGAGGCTATTATGAATTATTTAAAAGGAAAAGTATCCTATTTGAAGGGTCTTGCTGAGGGAATGCAGATTAGTGATTCCACTAATGAGGGAAAGCTGTTTAGAGCTATTATTGATGTTCTGGATGATATAGCAATAACAGTTGATGACATTGAAGAAGTACAAGAACAGCTTAGCGAACAGGTGGATGAAATAGACGAGGATCTGGGTGAGATTGAAAGCCTTTTATTTGTAGATGATGACGATGACGACGATGACGATGACGACGGATGTGAGTGCGTTGAAGAAAATAAATTCAATGGAGAGTTTGGCTGTCCCCACTGCGGAGAAGCAGTTAATCTTGCAGATGCCTATATGAAGAAGGACTCCGTGCTTTGCCCCCATTGCAATAAAGAAATAGAAATAGAGTGGTCATGTGACTGTGAAGAATGCGCAGATAAAGAAGACGATCCGGATGATTGAACCGGGCTGGTAACAAGGTGGGTCATTAGAAATAGTTGACCCACTTTTTATTGCAGCCATCTGTTTTAATCAAAGCCATTTGCGCATATCGGCTAGAATCGAGTGGAGCTCGATGCCACGAGGTTCTTATTTTGTTTAGGGGCTTTGACCAAATGATTTAGGGGTGTTATCATGACAATTTTGAAAGCAGTATTAAGAGAGATACTGGAATGGATCATTGTGTTTGCAACGGCATTTATACTGGTAACGTTGCTGAATACGGCGGTTTTTGCGACAACACAGGTACGGCAGACTTCTATGCAGGATACGCTAATGGCAGGGCAGCATCTTTTTGTCGAAAAATGGAGCTATGCCTTTGGCGACCCATCAAGAGAAGATATCATAGTTTATATCGAGGATGAGCTTCCTGAGAAATATATCGATAAGCTCAAAATATTTCTCACAGATGTTTCGGATATATTCAAACCGGTTGAGGGAAAAACCAATGTCCGTCTTGTTAAGAGGGTAATCGGTGTGCCGGGGGATGAAGTTGATATTAGGGACGGAAAGGTTTATCTCAACGGGAAAGAGCTTCAAGAGCCATATGCTAAAGGAGTTACCCACCAAAGAGAGTTTTCTTTTCCGGTAAAGATACCCCATGGGAAATACTTAGTATTGGGAGATAATAGGGAAGTCAGTAGGGATAGCAGGACTTTTGGTCTTGTTGACCGGAGACAGGTCGAGGGAAAGGCGGCATTCAGGTTCTGGCCTCTAAAAGAAATTGGGATTCTGCGTTAAAGGGCTTTTACTGCGAAACTCAAAACACGCTAAATCGCAATATGTACTTCAGGGGAGGAGAAAACCGTCCCCTTTGAAAATAGGAGCCGTTCACATTTGAGGGTGCGTCTTAGGGATTTCTAATCCCGGAAAAATATAGGCATAGTTTGGTATGTGTTACCGGCTATGCCGATTTTTCTTTTTCAGTGGTGGATGTGGAAACCGGTGGGTCAAATTCGCCGATGCAGTTATAAACGATTTTGATACGCTGTACTCGTCTGCCGTTAATGCGCTCTGCCTTGTAAACATAGATTTTTTCAACGAACTCTCGGATAATCTCCGCTGTAAGTTCCTGTATATCTGTGTATTTTCTTACCAAGGCGAGGAAGTGGTCAACACCCAGTGCGCTTTCCTTTTCTGAAGTCATAGTGGATTTCAGTTCTGCCACTCGGCTTTCAAGGGTATGCTGCTCGGCTTCGTAATTGGCGGTCATCTTGGCAAAACGCTCATCGGAAATCTTGCCCTCAATATTGTCCTCATAAAGCCTCTGGATAATTTCATCCAATTTGCTGATACGAGCCTGTGACTGCTCTAATTCCCGTTTGCCGTCACGCATACTTTTATCAAGGTCTATCCTTGTTTTCTTGGTAACCATCTCCACAAATTCGTCCTCATGGTCTCTGGCATAAGCGGTTACCCGGCGGATGCCGTCAAGTAGCAATTCCTCAACAACTACATTGCGTATCTGGTGAGAACTGCAACCGCCTTTTATCTTACGGTAGGTAGCACACACAAAATGCTCTTTGTCATGCTCCCAACCACGTCCACGCACTTGGTACAGTTTGTTTTCGCAATCCGCAC
>CAZQCL010000033.1:0-14303 GCA_964592435.1 uncultured Oscillospiraceae bacterium | reverse complement strand
GGTGACCTCCTTCTTAAGTCCTGTGCCGAATATACCATCAATAATGAGCTGTGATCGATTCATATCCTGCGCCATCAAATCAATATCATTATCATCCATGAGTTCAACGATTGGAATGCCGATTCTGTTAAGAACAGTCATATTAAAAAGAGCATCGCCTGAAATGCCGGTCGTAGACCCGGTCAAATATACCCTGACATCGACGCCCCTACTGTGGAGCAGCCTGGCAGCGGCAAACCCATCACCGCCGTTATTGCCTCTGCCTGCTACCACTGTCACAAGCTTGCCGCTACAGCCTCCCATCATGGAAATGGCCTCAAGGACAACGGCTATAGAAGCATTTTCCATCAACAGAATTCCCGGAATTCCATACTCATTGATTACACACTTATCGATTGCATTCATTTGTTCAGGTGTAACAACCTTCATCTTCGCTTACCCTTCCTGAAAAATTGTTCATCCAGTTTTTGCAGCTCTTGCGCACCTAATAAATCGTGAAAATAGGAATATATATCTGTATCGTCCTGGGAAAGCGATTCCTTTTCATCTATATATGCCTTTAGCTTGTCCCTGGTTTCTTCAATCAGCTTTTCAAGCTCTTCAACTCTTTTTCTGGCAGACCTAATTTTAAAATAAACAACACCTACCGTCAGCTCCAACAAATCAACGTTTGCCTCCCTCAGCCTGTCCGGTATTGTATCCAGCTCTTCGTCGATTCTGATAACCCTTTTGTTGATTTTATTTATCTCCCGTTCCGAGCTGTGCATCTCTTTTTTCGCATTACTGTCATTTTCCTCAAAAACTTTCGGTGTGAGCTTGATAATTTTGTCCATATGCCGCTTTTTTAAAGCCGCAATCTCTTTTTTTTCTGCTGTCAGCCGCGACTCCTCCTTAAGAAGCTCCCTCAAGTTTTCTTCACTGCGTTCGATGGCAGGAGTCTTTTCGGCACTTTGAAAAAGATTATTCCATCGCTCATCGAGAATCAGAAGCGATATATCATTTCTTCTCAATGTCTTCCTGTCAAAATTCAAACGTCGTTTCGACTTCCTGTACAACAAACTCAAGCTGACACCCCCATAATGAGTTGTTCGCTCTTGTCTGCCTTAATTATAGTTTTTTAGGCAGATAGTTTCAATGGGCGATTTTTCCCTCTATATGGTTTATCGGAATCTATATTGTTATTAATAAGCTATCATCAAACATCTGTCAGCTAAGGCTTTTGTCCCAACTGTAAAGAATCCCTTAAATAACGGATGGATTTCTCTCGTTCCCTTCTCAAAGTGGTATGCGCCGAGTCGTAGTCGATTAGAGCAGCATCCTCTTCGATACGGTTTCTAAACTCCTGAGGATCCATAGTATGAGAAAACAATCTTGACAGGAGCCCAAGCCTTTCCAGAATATTATGAAGTCTCGAGTTCACTGTCGTTTCCGCCCTTTTCCTTGTTTCAGTCCTTTCCGTCCTTTCTGTATTTCCCATTTTCACCGCGGCTAACCCTTTATCTCTAGCCTTCGCATCCTCTATCGATTTAAAACAGAAAAATTCCTTTTCAAAATTAATCGAAAAAACAGTTCCATGGAAAGAATCCGTGCAAATGACAGATGCATCTGCAAAAAGCCTGAGAAATCCCTTTGGCCCTGCATCCAGTACAGAATGCCTGGTCTGGGGGACAGTTCTCCTTGAGCCGCATAATGAAACAACCGGCAGCTTGTATTTTTCTTGGATAGCCTGTACAAAGTCCTTATACTTCACGCCGCTTGTAATAAAATAGCAAAGAATATAGGGCTCAGTAAAAATCGGAGCCGACGAATATGCATTCCATGCCTCGCCCGTCAGCAAGAGCGTCGGATCCAGTACGGTTGATGCATCCCTGCCAGTCAGTTCCCGGATGATTTTCTCCCCTTGCCTTTCCCTGGCCGACAAGCAATCGAATTTCTCAAGGTACTTCTTCAGCAGCTCCCTCCTGTTTTCAGGAATGGAGCTTATACCAAAGCTGGGCGCATAGGCAATCCGCCTGCCCGATTTTGCAAAATCCGCAAAAAATGCAGGATCGAATGTTTTATCCTCAAAAATAAGTGGATTCCATATCTGATCACTGCCGCATACATATGCATCATATTTTGGCGCATCGGCACGAAGCGCATCATAAGTCGGGTAAAATTTCTCGGAAAGCTTCATCTCATCATTAATAAAGCCTTCAAAGCGGTCATATCTTTTTTTAAGCTTCGCATAATTCAGCAGAGTATCAACATTAGACAGCAGTGACCTGACAGATGGTTTCCTTTTAAAAAGGCTGCTGCCCTCAATGGTATCCTTCCTCACATAATTGATAATCTCGCAATCAACGCCCTGATCCATAATCGCCTTCATTAAAGCGAATGCCTGAAGCTGGGCTCCATAATGATGGGCATGATGAAATGTTAATATCCCTGTATTCATATTCAGCACCTTTCCCTGGTTCACCCTCCCGCAAATCCACGCCTTATTTCCATGTCATCTCTCATATTACTTTTCCATTGTTCTCTCATCTTCGCCTCAGTTCCTGTTCCGTGTCACTTTTTAAGCAGACCCCGCAGCCTTGCAAAAACAGCTTTAGCAGTATCCCTCTCAATCAAAATATTACCGCCGGCGATGACTATAAAGGCCCATATCGCCACAGGTATTGCATACATAACCCACTGCACCGAGTTCACGGGCTTCATATCCGCAAAGTAGAAAATCGGCAATACTATCGCGAAAAACAGAAGCAAAATTCTCAAAACCCTCCTGATTGTCATTGTGGGCTTTAGCTTCGTTACTGTTTTTGGTATGTAAAATATCAGGTCAATATCCCTGTACAGATTGGAAATAATGCTGGCTATCAAAACACCGGCAATACCGAAGTGCGGTGCCAGAGCAATGGCAAGCACAACTATAATAAGCGCCTGAATAAAGGATTGCAGCTTTGTTTCCTTATAAAGCCCCGCAGAAATAACCAGCATACCCTGGGGTGTCTTTATATTCGATACAATACCGTTAGCCACAAAGAGAGCCGCTATTACCGGACGAATATATTCCGCATCGGTAAACTTTGCAGTGTATATTTCCATAAAGGGCAGAATCAATACGGCTGCGCAGGAATAGCCCCAGGTCACAAGGGCATAATAAATGTACTCATATTGCTTATAGGCATTCTGCAATACGCCAATTTCTTTCCTCACCAGCAAATCACCAAATATGGCGCTCAGTCCGTCGCTAAAGGTCGTCAGAAGTGCCAGAACGGCAACAAATACCATGTTGTAGACCACATATACACTGGCCTCCTTCAAACCAAGCATAAGAGAAATCACAACTACCGGCGTCGCATTCGAAGCAACTCCCAGCACCTGCAGGATCATTGAGTCCCAGCGTTTATCAAGCGCCTCGTTTTTGGGCGGTGCTTTCGGATTAACGGTCGGATACTTTCGTTTTCCATAGAGAATGTACATGGCCGAACGGGCAAAGAAGCTTGAAAGCGCAATTAGCTGGACAAGCACGATATTAATCCCCATACTGGCAAGAACCAGTATAATGACAGCATTAATAGCCACTGCAACTGCATTAATTAAGGAGATAACATAGCTTTTTTGATCGGCAGTATACAAGACCTTATATTTCCCAACCGCAAAAAATTCCAGCGCACCGGATGCTCCGATTATCAGAACCAGAAGGGCAATCGTTGCCACGCTGATGCCTTGACCGGATGTGAACATGGGATAAACAAAAGCAGTAATCAAAACCAACGCAGAAAAAATAAAGCCGGAAATATTATAAAAACGGTTGGATGCCGAAATAATGCCGTCGATATCATCCTTGTTCTTTTGCACAAGGGGCTTGTAAAGGGCATAAACTGCTGCGCCCGAAAGACCCGCCTCCACAAGATTGAAATAGGAAATGAACTGCTTGATGGAATTCACGAGACCATTTACCGATGAGCCATAAACTGTGATCATTACCTTAGGCAGAACCAGATTCACCACAAGATTCACTATCTGGAGCACAACAGCACTTATTGAATTGTATAATGACAGCTTTGTTCTCATCGCAGCAAATACCCCACCAGCTTACTTAAACCAAGGCTTTTTCCCGAACCGAATTTGTCTACTCCTCAGCCTTCTCAGTCCAAAAGCTCACCGGCCTTAAGCCCTCTTGATTTTAAGCCCCTCTTATTTTAAAGCCTTCTTGACCTTAAACCCTTCCCAGTACCTTCTTCACAAGGCACTTCACCTTATACAGAATGCTTTCATTATCCATGTATTTTCTTCTCAGCCGATTAAAGCTATATCCGGCATACATATCATCAAAGAAATCCTTTCGCCCCGCCGGTTCATTCACAGAACTGATAAGCCTCGGATTATACCTTACAGCTTCATCAAAAGAGCCTTCCTTTATACAAGCACCGTCACTAATTCGCGACAAGGCCGCCTCACCGCGTGCCGTGTGGGCTATGACCAGCGAAACACCTTTGTTATCATGAAATACGCTATCCTCTTGCTTATTTATTCCCCAAAAATCTGCAAGGGTGATATCTGCCTTTGTGTTTGCTACTCTAAATTTGCAGTCAAAACAGGATTTTCTATTAAAAATGCTTTTCCCAAAGCCTATAAAAAATATTTCCCTTTTAACCTTGTCCATGTAGCGGCTGCCGTCGGCAAAGTCTATCCTCATGCTGCTGTCCTTCCAGCCGGTTGATTTATCGCGGAAGGAAACAGCCTTTATGTCGCTTTGATGCTTGCTTTTGATGTAGTCAAGATACATGCTCCACACCTTAGGCGAAGGCACTCCATGGCAAGCCAAATCGCAGGTTAACAAAGCAGGAGTCTCCTTGTTCAAATATGCCTTTAATCCGGCAATTTGGCAGGGTGTCCCACAGTAAAGGACCTTTTTGCCCTCTTTCAAAAAGGTCTTCACTTGTGTGAAGGTATTGCCCGTATCACTCTGCACATATTTTGAACGCCTTAGGCTGTCAAGATCCCGCTCACTATTTATACAAGTATGACGCACTCGGAATTGACTGTCAAATCCTGCTCCGAATACAACGCCGCCTTCCGAAAGCACCCGCATGGCGAGCTGAGAGAACGCCCCGCCTGAAGAACTTGCTGCCCTCACACCCTCATCGCGGCAATAGAAGGCGTAGGCCTTTTGCTGTACAGCAGCGTCTGTATCTTCGGTCTTGTTGATGGGGCATGTCCTCGTGCATAAGCCACAATCGTTGCAAAGCTCCTCATTGATATGGGGGTGAAGAAAACCCTCATTATTGGCCAGCATCGAAACAGCACCCTGGGGACACACCTGAAAGCAGGCTCCACAGCCTGTACACAGCCTCTCTTCGCAAATGGGTTCCTTCATCCTTTCACATCCTGTTCCATACACATTGTAAACATGCACTGTAATCATGTTCTGCGGTTTGCACTCAATATCAATAATTATAGTTTTGATTTGCATATTTTACAATGGATGTGGCGGAAATAACCGGTTTTGACCGCCCAAAACCGGCAAAAAGGTACATCACGAAGCTTTTCAAACACTTATCAGCGGCTTTGGAGTCATTTTGTCATCCTGAGTGAAACGAAGGATCTTCTCTAATAGTAATAAGATTCTTCGCTTGAGGATGTTAGGCTAAAGAGGGATAGGCAGATATTAGTTAGCATATGCAGAAGCATTTACAGGCTGTGAAGTGTGACGACGTTAGAATTCGGATATAAGGACATAAAGGTTTGCCATGGACGGCAAACCCGCATGTACTGAGGCATGGATGCCGAATTACATGCGCCCGCATTGTAGCGAGCCATGCTTCTAGCAGCCTGTTTGCGACGGAATCTGCAAACGGTATCTGCCTATTCCTCTTTAACGAGCTTTGACCTAACCTGATGCACAATTTATAGTCACGCATGTCAAGTTTTAAAATTCATGATATAATAACCCCACAAGTGAGGTCATTATATGCATTCTCGCAAAACTACAAATGAGGCAGGTGCGCCGATGATTAAGGTCTTACATCTTATAAACTACCTGGGAGCCGGCGGTACGGAAAAATACATATATTCTCTGGCCGAAAAGCTTCATAACAAATCGTGCAAGTTTTGTGTTGCTTACTCTATAGAGGGCAATGGGAAAAAATCCTTTGAAGAGGCGGATATCGACCTGTTCAGGCTGCAAATGAAGAGCCCCTTCGATATGGGAGCTGCTCGTAAGCTGAAAAAGCTATGCAGACAACACTCCATTGATGTAATCCACACCCATTTCCTGAGGGAAAATTATATCGCCATTCTGTCTAAAATAATGGGAAACCGTGTAAAAATAATAAATACAAGGCATATGCTTCTGGAAAACTCAAAAGCTGTTATTGCGGCAAACAGATTTTTCACAAAATACAATGATAGCATAATTGCCGTCAGCACAAGGGTGAAGGAGCAGCTTCTAAAGGAAGGCATTCGCCCTGCGATGATTAAGCTTATCTATAACGGGATCGATCCTGAGCAGTGGAATTCCCCCATAGCACCTACTTTCCGAAAAGATTCAGGTATTTCCGAGGATGAAATAGTCATCACCTCCGTTGCAAGGTTTTCACCGGAAAAAGGGCATGACTTTTTGCTGGACGGGATTCGCACATTCAAGGACATGCTTGGAAACGAAGACTCACTCGCAACAGAGGGCACCCTCAAAGGCAAAGACTCACCCGTAGCCGAGGACACCTCCGTCAGCAAAACCACTCTAACAGGCGAAAATAGCCTCGCAACCGCAGATTCCCCCGGAAATGGTTTTACTGCCTCCGGTTTTCGCTTTGTCCTGGTAGGTGATGGAGAGCTGCATGAGCAGATTGTTGAAAAAGCAAAAGCCCTCGGTCTGCAAAACGATATAGTGTTCACAGGTTATCAAGACGACATAAGGAATATACTAAAAAGTTCAGATTTATTTATTTCCCATTCCAGCAGCGAGGCCTTTGGCATCTCGATACTGGAAGCAATGGCGGCAGGGCTTCCTGTAATAGCCACGGACAGCGGCGGTACGGCGGAAATCGTCAACGGTCGGCGCAAAAGCGGAATTATAATTACTTACGGCGATAAAGAGGCGCTGGCAACGAGCATTATACAGCTGATGCAAAACAGAGAGCTTGCGGATGAATATATAGAAAGCGGGTACAAAATCGTCCGGGAACATTTCAACCTTGATAAAACGTCTGAAGAAACATATAATCTTTATGTACTTGATGAGTCCGGAGAACGATGAGAAGGATGTGGTGACAACGATTGATAAAAACGGCAAATTATTCGGCAAAATAAATATAATTGACATAATAATTACCATCCTGTTGCTGGCGGCACTTACATTCGTAGTATATAAGCTGGGCCTATTCACGCCCAAGCAGGCTGCTTCAACCGAAGCAAACAAAATCAGGATTGTCTTTTACCAGGAGGAGGTCAACACATTTACGGTAGAAAATACCAACCTAAATGATGCTATCACCGATGCACTCCAAAACAACAGCTTTGGAAAGGTAGTGGACATAAAGTCCGGCGAATCCGCATCCTGGGGTGCTGACAGGGATGGAAAGCAGGTAATGTCTGGAAAAGACGGTTATTCATCTATTTATATAACAGCTGAGACTACCGGTACTGTGAGCTCCAGCGGTATATCGACAGGCGGTGCGAATTATTATGTAGGCCAGCTGCTGACTGTAAGAGTAGGTACTTCAGCCTACTACTGCAGAATTTATAGTGCGGATAATGTGGAGGAGGATTAACATGGCAAAAAGGAAATTCACCTGGATAGATTTCGCCATCATTATAGTAATAGTGGCAGCCATTGCCGGCATAGGCTATAAGTTTGCAAAGTCCAGACTTGCTGCTCCCACTGTTGAAAGGGAAAAAATTCTGATCACGTATTATATGGAATATGCACCCGATAGTTCGATAGAGAGCATAAAGGTCGGCGATCCTGCAAGGGAGTCAGTACAAAACTCCAATTTTGGCAAGATAACTGAAATTGTCACCGGGGAATCAATTTTTTGGGACAGCGATGATGAAGGACAACAGGTGGGCTCGCCAAGAGAAGGATTTTCCTCTCTTATTCTGACCATGGAGACGGAAGGAGTAATGAATAATAATGGGGTTTCCATTGATAAATCCGTCTACTATGTGGGGCAGACAATAAACTTATATGCGGGAAAAAGCACATTTATAGCCGGAAGGATATCTGATATCGCTAAAGCCGAATAATGGTATGACGCAGCCAGGGGGCTGCAAAACCCATCAAGCTAAGAGTAGGGATTATTATGAGGAACTTTTTCCACAATACAATAAGCAGTAGCAAAATATTGAACTACATCAAGGGATCTGATAATGTTCAGAGACTCTGGACAAACAGTATTTTCTCTATGGCTCTGGATTGGATTCTTAACGGGCCATGCCGCCTTCTGAAGCTTTTATACGGCCGCTTCCAGCGTGTCTTTGACGGCAGCGTCCTCACTAGAGCCTTACGGTTTTTGACCGATAGGATGCATATCCTTATCGGACTTTACTTAATCATTACCATGATTATTCCCCATCACCGTTGGCACAACGAGTATGGCGTTTATATGACTATTTTATTGTTTATGGTCTTTATACTTAAAACGATGATAACTCCAAAGAGCCGCTTTGATATGGCTTCCTTGGATTATAGTGCAGTCCTCTTTTTCCTGAGCATCATGATGGCTGGCTTCACTTCTTTGTTCTTCCGAGACAGTTTGAATTATCTGATATATTATTTCATTAGCTTTCTGGCTATGATAGTTATTATAAGCTCAATTCAGACCTATGATCATTTAAACATGCTGATAAAGCTCATTTCAATCGGAACTCTTTTAACAGCCCTCTATGGAATATACCAATGGAAAATTGTCGGTATCCAGGTGGATCCAGCTTTTACGGATCTGGCAATTAGTCAGGATCTGGGCGGCAGGGTGTATTCAACCATGGGCAACCCAAATATTTACGGAGAGCTGCTTGTTTTGACGATACCCTTTTTTATCGCACTCATCTTAAATGAAAAGCCCTTGTACAAAAAGCTTTCCTGGGCTCTAACGCTGATACCGGTGATACTGGTATTGTTTAAAACCGGATCCAGAGCCTCCTGGGTGGCATTTGCAGTTTCCGCCTTTGTTTTTCTCTTCTTCTGGAATAAAAAACTAATACCTGTATTTTTAATACTTGGTATGATCGCGATGCCCTTTTTGCCTGCGCCTATATATAATAGAATCCGAACAATTTTTAACCCCAATGACAGATCCGCACTCTATAGGAAGCAAATTCTTGACTCTACTATTTCAATGCTCAAGGACTACTGGGGGACCGGTGTGGGGCTCGGCACAAGGGTATGGAATGTAATTTTTAACAGGTATAAAAGCTTCGGGCTGACAAATGTCGCACATACTCACAATCTTTTCCTTCAGATATGGTCCGAGGCAGGAATAATCGCTATACTGACCTTCCTTCTGATGGGCTTCAGAATGACCCGCAATACCTATGCAGCAGTGCGCAAAAAGGAAAATCCGGCTCTCAGCAATATCCTGGCAGCATCTCTTTCAGCAATAGCAGGCCTCGTTGCAATGGGCTTCGCGGACCATGTCTGGTTCTACAACAGAATCCTGTTTATGTTCTGGATTATTTCGGCAGTGCTGTTCACATCATTGAAGCTGATAAATAATTCAAATGCTGCAAAAACAGAAAAAAAGGAGGCAGTCACGCTGTCCCCCTATTCTTCCCAAGATTCTTAGTTTATGATGCTAATCTTTAGTCTTTGTTGCACCTTAGATGCCACTAACCCTTAGCTGTCGTTGACTCTTAGCTGCCTTCAATCCTTAGTTGATGTCAATCCTGTGTGTCTTCGGTTTTGCTTCCTCAGTCTTCGGAAGGGTCACCGTAAGCACCCCATCATTGTATTTGGCGGAAACATCCTCCTGCTTCACACCGTCAACACTGAAGCTTCTGCTGTAAGAACCGTATTTTCTTTCCTTGCGAATATAGTTATCCTTCTCCTCATTTACCTGTTCATCGTGCTCTACCCCGAGGGTAAGGATACCGTCCTTCAACTCAAGCCTGATATCATCCTTATTAACACCCGGCATATCGGCCTCTACAATGTATTCCTTTTCGGTTTCGCGAACATCTGCCTTAATCGGGTGTGCCGTGGTGAAGAAGCCGGTTGTAAACGAATCATTGAAAAAATTATCAAAGAAATTATCCCAACTGTTCCTTCTTGCCAAATCACTTGCCCTTCTGCTAAATGGTACTAATCCAAACATACATAACACCTCCGGAAAATATTAATCATCTATGTTAATGTCTCCGATAGCCTGGCCTTATATTTCGCGTGCTGACGTTCATTTTCTTGCTTGTCTTTTATCCTTCTGCCTTTGACTATCTTTGACCTTAACTATATTATAGGGCCTCTTAGAAAATATTGCAAGTCTGATTTTGACTTTCTTTGACCTTTAGGACTAAAGAATTTATATTTTCTTAGAATATCTCCCTAAATCTTAATTTATCTAACTTTTTTACTATTCGCAGGATTATCTAAGAAGCCTCTCACCCTTTTTCATTCCAAAAATATTTATAAGCTCCCTGGGCTTCAATATTCCGGTTAATACCATAAAAAAACCGGCGACCAGGATATTTGTGACTAATGCGAGAAAGGTGACAACAGCCTCTTCCTGACAAAATATTTCATAAAAATTGAGCAGGTATCTTCCAATCAGCAACATTATGATGCCAATCAGGCCTGGCTTCACCAGCCATTCTCTCAGATCAAAAACAAGTCCGGTAATATGGTGTATTGTAACTAGATTAAAGCTTTCTGCAACGATAAGACTGATCGTAAAAACATATATGTAGCCCCTAATTCCAAATAGCGGAATTAAAAAGCAAACCGCACCAATCCTTAAAATAGAACCTATTATTGTATTCCTTAGTAGGACTCCCTGCTTTCCGAGTCCGTTCAATACTCCGGTCAGTGTCTGCTGAAGATAAACAAATACACATGAAAAGGACATCATTAAAAGAAGATCCCCGATTTTTTCGCGTCTGTAAACTAATGTACCGATTTCGTCAGAATAGCTTGCAAATAATGCAGTGAAGACAATTCCCAGTACAAATGTTATCTGAATGGATTTTGAAATCCGATAGTTAACTGCTCTGTAATTTTTTAGCGCGACAGACTCGGAAATTGCCGGTACAAGCGTCGTCGCAAGTGAGTTCGTGACCAGAGACGGGAACATGATAAGAGGAAGCACCATGCCTGTGAGGCGCCCAAACACTTCCATGCTGCTTTTGCTGTCCAGTCCCCCGGCTCCAAGCATTACTGGAATCATTATGTGTTCAGCTGCAGTCAGTGACGACATGACCATTCTGTTGGCTGAAACGGGCACTGCCAGTCTTAGCAAGCTTGCAGCTGTTTTTCGCCTGCTAAGTCCCTTCCCTGCCTTTGGGTATACCCTCCCTATTTTCCCCCTTTTGCCTGTCAATCCTTTACCAGCTATTCCCTTGCCAACCTTTCCATATAAAGCAGAGCCTCTTTCCCTAAACATATATGCACAGTACAGCACTAAAAGATTTACTATCTCCCCCGCCGCAGCGGAAAATGTTGCAATAGTACAGGCATATTCCGCACCCTTCCCTATAATGCTTCTTGACAAAAGCAGGATAATCAATATTTTTACAGCCTGTTCTGCTACTTGGGAATATGCTGTAGGAATAACCTCCTGTAACCCATAGAAATAGCCCTTTAATGCCGCCGCAGCAACAACTGCCGGTAGGCAGGGCACAAGAATCAGCAGAGAATTTCTGGTTCTTTCGTCACCAAGTACCCTTATACTGACCAAATCAGCATTAAAAAGGATAATAGCCGACACTATTATCCCGGCGGCAGTAACAATACCAAGCGCACATGCAGTAATTCTGCCATAGCTGGCTGCGTTGCTCTTTGCCTTCTGTTCCGCAACCATTTTTGATACGGCTATAGCAATTCCGGAGGTTATCGTCAGCACAACCGCAGTATAAACAGGCACAATCAGTTGGTGCAGTCCCATACCCTCGGCTCCAATCAGATTAGACAGATAAATTCTATAAATAAATCCAAGGAGTCTTGCAATCAGGCCGGCTCCCATCAAAATAACGGCGCCGCCAATAAAAGACTTCCGCACATTTTTGCTCCGCAAATTCATTCCTGTTAATTATTATTAAAAGTTTTTATTAATATGCTTTATTTTTCTGTGAATTACTGGTATGATTAATAATGTTTGTTAATATAAAAACACAGCTATATAGGGAGTCACTAATGATAAAGAAAAGACAATTTACTTTAACTATTGCTCTCATAGTCTTTTTTCTTGTATTTTCCTTCATATTTCTGGTGTTCATTTTTGACCTTGACCACCAGGTATCAGCACACAGCGTAGCCGGACGGGACGCCGAGACAATAAAATTAACTGCCGGATGGCAGTATCGGTGGGGTGATTCGCCTGACCCTTACTCTTCTGAAGATGGCTGGGTAGATTTTCAATTCCCCGGGAGGCCTCCAAATCCGGAAAGATTCAATGCAATCCAAATAAGAGTACCACTTCCGCAGCTTAATGCGGACAATGCCTACTTCAGGTTCCGCGCTCCTCAACAGTCTGTCCGGGTCTACCTGGAGGATCAGCTGATATATAGCTTCGGCAGCTTTATTAGCTCCGGGAAGGTGAGAACTGTAGGCAGCACATGGCATTTTGCACATTTACCCCCGGATTCCGGCGGTAAAACAATTTTCTTAGATACTTATACCCCCTTCGCACATTACACCGGCTATTTGTCACAAATCGCAGTGGGCGGCGAAGGTGCACAATATCTGGATATATTCAGAAGCAATATTGTGTATTTAATTTTCGGCTCCCTGTTTATGGCAATAGGTGTGAGTATTATTATAATCCATATGTTTGGACACAAAAAATGGCGCAGTCTGAACTATCTTGGCTTAACGGCATTTTTCATCGGTGGCTGGTATGTTGCCGATTGCAGCCTTATTCAGCTTTTCTTTAGCTTGCCCGTTTCAGTGATCTATATGGCAAACTACTTCATATTCCTGACACCTGTTTGGCTTTTGATTTATCTTGAGAAGACACTCCCGTCAGAGCCCGCCATACAGCGCAAAATACTGCGTATACAGTGGATTCTTTATGCAACAATGGCTGCTGTTGCTCTCACTCTTGACATGGCAAACCTGGTGTCTTCACTGTACTTTGATATAATTTTCAGCATCCTTTTATTTATATCGACCGTGTGTTTTATATTTATTACTATTAGGGCGGCAGGCAGTGGTGAAAAGAATGTGTTGCCGCTGCTTTCCGGAATACTTGCTCTCGGCTTTACCGGAATAGTGGATGGATATGGAATGATCTTCTACACATTACCGGCGCAGCCCTATTTTAAAATCAGTTATGCAGGTATGCTTTACTTTATGATAGTGCTGCTCATTTATGTAGCCAAAAACTTGAAGTCCCTCTACAAATCACTTGAACTACACTACAAAGAAAATGAAACAAATTACAATTCTCTTTTTACTAATATGATTGACGGCTTTACATATAATAAGCTGGATTACGACTCAGACGGGCTGATTACAAGCTGCACCATACTTGAAACTAATAATGCATTTGCCAAGGATGCCGGCCTCTCCCGGGAAGCACTAATCGGTGTCGATTTATTTATACTTTATCCGGCTATAAGGTGCTTAAACCTTGACTCCATAAAAGCTTTCGCAGAAAGCCCCCAAGAAACGGCTCCTTTGCATCACACCGATTCCCTTGCCGAAGCTGCTGCAACACGCGATTGGAAGCATCGATACAATACAATACGACTTGATAAAAAATGGTATAGAATATCTGTATTCTCCCCAAAGAGGGATCATCTATGTATTATTTTTTCCGATATAACTATGATGAAAAAAGCTGAAGATACCATCAGACGACAATCCTATACTGATGTCATGACCGGATTTTACAGCAGACCATATTTTGAGGAAACCATGGTTGAAATGAACAGCATGATAGATTTAGTAACACCGCTGAGCATCATAGCCATTGATATAGACGGCTTAAAAATAACTAATGACACCTTTGGACACGATGCAGGTGATAATCTGCTGAAGGAGGCAGCCGCAATTCTCACTGGGGTGTTTGACTTGAACACCTCTATCTCAAGGATTGGCGGAGATGAGTTTTGCATAATCCTCCCTAACACCACATTGTTTGAGGCTCAAAAAAAGGCCGATC
>CAZQCL010000032.1:0-14324 GCA_964592435.1 uncultured Oscillospiraceae bacterium | reverse complement strand
GAATTATTGGAGGCGCAGATGGACCTACATCGATTTTCATCACGTCATCTTACAGTTGGTATGATATAGCTATCATAGCGATTGTGTGTATTGCAGTGATTGGGTTGATTGTTTGGCTAATTAGGAAAAAGCGAGTTAAGCAGTAAACCGCATTTTCACAATATGTTGAATGAAGGTTGGGATGTTTAGTCGAAAATTTGTACAAAAAGTTACCCATCTTACCTACAAATTATATTTAAAAATAAAGTTCCAAGAAACAGCTGTAATAGCCTAAATATATGGGTTTATTCCAGTTTTTGTTGTTTCCTTTTATACCGAATGCCGAAACGGCATTTTAAAAAACTTTTTGATTAAAGATTAGGAAGAATATGGGTTCATGATTTCGCCGTGAATGATTTCTTGGTGAATTGAAAAGCAATGCTCCTATATGGTATTATGAATCGGTACTATTCAATCGGGAGTGATGTAGTGAACTTTTTGAAGAATTTCATCAAGGGGATTGTTGTTGGCATTGCCACACTGGTACCCGGCGTGAGCGGGGGAACCATGGCAATTGTAGTAGGGATATACGATCGTCTGATACATAGCGTAAGTTCATTTTTTAAAGATTGGAAAAAGAATACTCTCTTTCTTTTTCAGGTTGGTGCAGGAGTACTCTTGGGCATACTGCTTTTCAACCGCCTTATGCTGATAGCACTGGATGCCATGCCCTATGTTATGTCCTATCTTTTTATGGGCATTATAATAGGCGGCCTTCCCGTGTTATACAAAAAGGCCATGTCCATCGGCGCGGAGAAATCAGGGGGCATGCATAAATCCGGTGGTGTGGATACATCTGCCGTCGCAAATAAAGTCGGAACGAACAAATTCGCTACATATAAGTCCGATACGTATAAGTCCGATACGTATAAATTCAAAATTACAGATATTATTTTTCTGGTAATAGGCTTTGGTACCGTGCTGCTGATGACGTCTGAACCTGATGCGGTTATCACACTGGCATCGGGAGATAGCTTGTTGAGTTATCTGTTTTTGATTTTAGCAGGTGTTATCCTGGCGATAGCGCTTGTGCTGCCGGGCATCAGCTTTTCCTTCATGCTGCTGGTATTGGGAATGTATGATATTACACTCAAGGCAATTCAGGATTTCAATATTCCATACCTTATACCGCTCGGGCTGGGTGTTGCAGCAGGGACCTTTGCAACCGCAAGAATTATAGAGAATCTGCTTGCCAAGCATACCCGAAAGACATACATGCTAATAATAGGCTTTGTTCTGGGATCCTTGCTGGAGGTATTCCCGGGGATACCGCAGGGCTGGCAATTACCGGTTTCTGCCTTTGCCTTGATTCTGGGCTTCATTACGATGTTCCTGCTGGGCAGGAAAGGGATTACGGACTGACAAGCCTGCAAAGGCTTTAGTGATGTAACCTTAATATAGTTGGCACCTACCAAAGCATTTACCAATACAAAATACTATCGAAAAAAGAAACGGAGTAGACAATGCAACAAATAAAAACAATACTGGTACAGGTCATAGCAATGCTGCTCATTGCATTGATTGGTTATATCGCTCGAAAGACAGACTTTGTGCCTGAAAAAACAGGAGATTTTTTGTCGAGAATCGTTGTAAAAATAACTGCACCGGCTCTGATCCTATCTGCCTTTGCATCCTATGGATTTGATGCCCGGACTTTATCTGATGGTTTGTGGGTGGGGCTTTTCGCCGTAGTTTTCATGCTGTTTTCATTATACACAGGGCTGGGGACCGGAAGGCTTCTTAAATTAAGTGACGAATCTACCAATGTTTTAGGAGCACATTTGATGGCAGGCAATGTAGGTTATCTGGCATTGCCAATCTTTAAGGCTGTTTTTAGTGAAAGAGAGGTAATATTAGCGGCTTTTTTTGTTATTGCATATGATCTGCTCTTGTGGACTATTGGATTCTATTATTTGAACAAGCATCGGCATAAGACGCCGACGCTCAGAGAAACGCTGAAAAATCTTATAAACATCAACATTATATGCTGCGGTATTGGTCTGATTTTTGCACTGGGCAACTTTCAGCAATACATTAAAGCGAGCGTGACCGCATCCTTTATACATAACATTTTTAACATCACTTTCACATCTGTCGGGAACTGTACGCTGCCTCTTTGCATGCTATTCATAGGCATGCAAATGGCGGAAGACTCTTCAGGCGGCGTGCGGTCTATTCTAAAAAAGCCTGTGACAATGGTGGCCTGCTTACTGAAGCTTATTGTAATTCCGGCCATAGGTCTTGGCACCATGCTGCTGCTTGGTGATTTTGTAGATCCCCATGTAAGGACCGTAGTTGTTATGGAGCTTGCAATGCCATGTGGAGCGGTTGTTGTAGCAATTGCCGCCGAAACTAAATCGGATGCTCAGCAGGCAAGGGATAATATGATTTACTCAACTGTGTTTTGCCTGTTTACTCTCCCGATTTTTATGGCACTTCTTAGTAATATCTAAAAAATACGAATGTTCGGCATCTAATTGTAAAAAATGTTCGTATTTATTCATTTTTGCAGTTGACAAGTTGATAGTTCATTTGATAGTATTAATAGCGTAAAAAGACATGTTCGTCTAATTCTTGGAAACGCCGAAATAAAGGGCTTAAGGGGTTTTAGGGGTCTGCTGATTGGGCACATGTTTGTAGTTTGGGATTCGCCTCTATCGGGATTTGCCCCTATTAATAAAAGAAAACATACCGCCAGGTGTTAGTATGAAATAAAGTACGAATGTTCGGTTTTTTGTGCAGGCTTGATCGGGTCCATATGCGATCCGTTGAAGTAATTATTTCTTAAATTTATGGGAGGGGAAGTTATGTTTGAAAAGCTTTTCAAGCTCAAGGAGAATGGCACAAATGTAAGAACAGAAATTTTTGCCGGTCTTACTACATTTGTGACAATGGCTTACATTATGTTTGTCAATCCTTCGATTCTCAGTGAAGCGGGTATGGACTGGGGTGCAGTATTTGTAGCAACCATACTGGCAACAGCGATTGGAACCTTCGTCATGGCTTTTGTCGCAAATGTTCCTTATGCGCAGGCGCCGGGAATGGGTCTGAATGCATTATTTACTTATACGGTATGTCTTGGTATGGGTATACCATGGCAGCAAGCATTAGGTATTGTTTTTGTCTGCGGCATAATCAATATTATCATCACGGTGACAAAGATACGCAAATCAATCATTAAAGCAATTCCGAAATCCCTTCAATATGCCATCGGCGGTGGTATCGGCTTGTTTATTGCGTATATCGGGTTTATCAGCGGACATCTGCTTGATTTCACGCCGGACAGCGAAGCAAATGCTATTGGTGCTTTTTCAAGGGTAATTCCTGCACTTGTCAACTTCACAGATCCGGTATCCCTGCTAGCGCTTATTGGTCTTGTAATTATTGTTGTTTTGATGCTGCTCAAAGTAAAAGGGGCTATACTCATCGGTATCATCCTGACAACCCTCATTGGTATTCCTATGGGAGTTACAGTAGTACCTGAGATTACAGCAGCTTCTTTTATTCCTCCAAGTCTAGCTCCGACATTTTTTAAGCTTGACATATTCGGGCTTTTCGCTGATCCGTCTCAGCTGTTCAAAATATTAACTCTCATATTGACATTCAGCTTAACAGATACCTTTGATACTATCGGCACCTTCCTTGGCACCGGCAGACAGTCAGGTATTTTTGATGACGAGGATGAGAAAGCCCTTATGGAAGGAAAAGGTTTCTCCTCCAGACTTGACAAGGCTCTCTTTGCAGATGCGACTGCTACTTCCATGGGAGCATTGTTAGGCACAAGTAACACCACCACTTATGTAGAAAGCGCTGCAGGTATTGCAGTAGGCGGGAAAACAGGTCTGACCTCATTAACTGTGGGTCTTCTGTTCATACTATCTTTGTTCCTGTCACCTGTTGTAGGAATGGTTCCCGGGGCAGCAACAGCGCCTGCTTTAATTGTTGTTGGTATTTTAATGGTCAGTTCTCTTGGCAAAATCAAGTGGGACGACTTTGAGGAAGCTTTACCGGCATTCTTTACTGTGGTTGCAATGCCTTTCGCATACAGTATTTCCACCGGTGTTGCATTAGGCTTTATCTTCTTCTGCCTTGCTAAGATGTTTAGCGGTAAGGCAAAAGAGGTTCATCCGATTATGTATATTGTTACTGGTATTTTTGTACTGAAATATGTATTGGATGCAGTGAGTTTATTATTGTGATAATATAAGTAGGCATAGTACTTAAGGAGTCCGCCTTTAAAGCGGACTTCTTAAGTTATTGGCTATGAATTTCCCGCCTGATTAGAAGGAACAACTCAGGCAGCCGGAATGAACGGCGCTATGGTGAATGAAGACGCTGCGGGAAAGGAATGGCTCTCCCGGAATGAACGGCGTAGAAAAGGTAATGCTTATGGAGGCTGTAATGGATAGTGCTAAGAAACCAAAGGTTGCAGTAGTTATGGGAAGCGATTCCGATTATCCCGTACTGAAAGACTGCATAAAGCTATTGAAGGCTTTTGGAGTAGAACCCCAGGTGCTGGTCTGCTCAGCCCATAGGACGCCGGATAAGGCGGCCGAATTCGCATCGAATGCGCAAAAGAACGGATTTGAGGTTATTATTGCGGCGGCGGGTAAGGCAGCTCATCTTGCAGGTGTTTTGGCTGCTTATACGATATTGCCTGTAATCGGGATTCCAATAAAATCATCCACCTTGGACGGACTGGACTCACTATTGTCCACAGTACAGATGCCCGCTGGCATTCCGGTGGCAACGGTCGCCATTGACGGAGCCGAGAATGCAGCGATTCTTGCGGTGCAGATATTGTCAGGGGCACACCCGGAAATGGGTGAGAGGATCAGGGAATATAAGAAAGAGCTTGCTCTTAAAGTGGAAGAAAAAAATGACCGGCTTGCCAAGAAGCTACTGGATGAATCGGAGGCCGGAGATTAGAGGCCGGAAACCGGAGGCCGGAAGCCAGAAGCCGGAGGCCAGAGATTAGAGGCCGGAACCCAGAGGCCAGAAGCTAGAAACCGGAGAATAGAGAGCGAAAACAGAGAAAAGAGAGAGAAGGGAAAAGAGAAAAGAGGACATGCGGAGGAATATACTGATATGATTGATTATAAGTCAGCCGGCGTGGATGTGGAGGCCGGGTATGAAGCTGTAAGGCTGATGAGAGATGATGTAAAGAGAACCTTCAGACCGGAAGTCCTGACAGACATAGGCGGTTTTGGAGGATTGTTTGCACTGGATAAGGAAAAATACGAGGATCCGGTGCTGGTATCCGGCACAGACGGCGTTGGAACGAAGCTTAAAATTGCATTTATGATGGAAAAGCATGATACTGTTGGTATTGATGCTGTTGCCATGTGCGTGAATGACATCGTATGCGGCGGCGCTGAACCGCTGTTCTTCCTGGACTATATTGCAGTGGGCAAGAACAGGCCTGAGAAGATCGCGCAAATCGTTAAGGGCGTCGCGGACGGTTGTGTAATGGCCGGCTGTGCGCTGATAGGTGGGGAAACGGCTGAAATGCCCGGTTTTTATAGTGAAAGCGAATACGATATCGCAGGTTTTGCGGTGGGTATTGTTGATAGAAAGAAAATCATTGACGGAAAAACCATTAAAGCAGGTGATGCATTGATTGGTCTACCCTCCTCAGGACTGCACAGCAATGGTTTTTCCCTGGTCAGGAAGCTTATGAACCTATCGGAGGACAAGCTCACCAAGCATATTGAACAGCTGGGGTCAACTCTTGGAGAAGAGCTCATAAGGCCAACCAAAATATATGTAAAAACAATCCTTCAGCTTAAGGATAAATTTGAAATTAAAGGTATTTCACATATAACCGGAGGCGGCTTTGTAGAGAATATTCCAAGAATACTCCCTGAAGGTCTCCGCGCGAAAATTGATGTAGGCTCATGGCCGGTATTGCCTATTTTTAAGCTATTGCAAGAGACAGGAAACATCACCGATGAGAGCATTTACAATACCCTCAATATGGGGATTGGAATGGTGCTGGCGGTGGATCACAGCATTGCTGTTGAGATACTTAAGTATTTGGAAGCGACGGGCGAGAAGGCCTACATCGTAGGCGAAGTGGTAGAGGGCGAGACCGGTGTAGATTTAGACGGTATAGAAAAGAATGAATTATCGGAATAGAATCCTTGCGACCGGTCTGCTGTACGGCAGCGATGGGGGCAAATTGCGCCGGTTAAAGTGTAAATAGAAAGACGTGGCGGCTGTGTTAAGACTTGGAATACTGGTATCAGGCGGAGGAACCAACCTTCAGGCTATTATTAACAAAATAAATGACGGCACACTGGCAAACTGTGAAATAGTGACTGTCGTATCCAGCAGGCCGGGTGTTTATGCGCTTGAACGTGCCAAGAACAGCGGAATACCCTCTGCCTGTATTTCTAAAAAAAGCTTCCCTTCAATAGAGGATTATAATAGTGCACTGCTGAAACACTTTCAGGAGGCTGATGTGGCTCTCGTTGTGCTGGCCGGTTTCTTATCAATGCTTGGAGAAGATTTCGTTAAGGCCTACCAGAACAGGATTATTAACATCCATCCCTCGCTGATACCATCCTTCTGCGGCAAGGGCTACTATGGCATCATACCACATCAGAAGGCATTGGAATATGGGGTAAAGGTGACAGGCGCAACTGTGCACTTCGTGGATTTCGAATATGACACAGGGCCGATCATACTGCAAAAGCCGGTAAAGGTGCTTGATGACGACACTCCTGAATCGCTGCAGCGCAGAGTAATGCAGGAGGCCGAGTGGGAGCTGCTGCCTGAGGCGATTAAGCTGTTTGCGGAGGGCAGGCTGAAAGTGGAAGGCAGGAGGGTAATCAGAAGTCAGAATTCAGAGGTCAGAAGCCAGATTTGGACAAAGCATCCCGGAAAATGAGTAATCTGCTCTCTGAACTGAGGCGTGTCCCAAATTAAGGGAAAAGGGGAATGAGCAAATAACCGAGTTTCGCGGTTAAAATATATTTGAAGGATGGGATCAATAATGATAAAACGCGCATTGATCAGCGTGTCTGACAAGACAGGAATTGTTGAGCTGGCCAAAAACCTTGCCGGACAGGGCATAGAAATCATATCAACGGGCGGAACGGCCAAGGCTCTTTCCGCTGCAGGCATAAAGGTCATAAATGTATCTGATATTACAGGCTTCCCGGAATGCCTGGACGGGAGAGTCAAGACACTGCACCCGAAAATTCACGGAGGTCTTCTGGCTATTCGCAGTAACGAAGAACACATGAAGCAGATAAAGGAGCTTGGGATTGAACCAATCGACATGGTCATCATCAACCTTTATCCATTCAAGCAGACCATACTGAAGAAGGATGTGAAGCTTGAGGAAGCCATTGAAAACATTGACATAGGCGGGCCGACCATGCTAAGAGCAGCAGCCAAGAATTACCAGGATCTTGTTGTCATCGTGGATCCGGCTGATTACTCAAAGGTGCTGGATGAAATTGCAGCTTCAGGAAATGTTTCTATTAAGACGAAATTCAGGCTGGCATATAAGGTATTTGAACATACCAGCCATTACGATACATTGATAGCGAAATATTTGCGGGACAGGCTTGATGAAGAGTTCTTCCCGGAGACGCTGTCGCTGACATTCGAAAAGGTGCAGGATCTGCGCTACGGGGAGAATCCCCATCAGAAGGCAGTCTTTTATAAGGAAGTGGGAGCTAATACCGGCTGTCTGACAAGGGCAAAGCAGCTTCATGGCAAGGAGCTTTCCTATAACAATATCAATGACGCAAACGGAGCCCTTGAGCTGTTAAAGGAGTTTGATGAGCCGACGGTTATTGTTTCAAAGCATGCAAATCCATGCGGCGCGGCAAGTGCTTACACTATCAAGGACGCATATATGAAAGCCTATGAGTCGGATCCGGTATCAGCATTTGGCGGCATTGTTGCATTGAACAGAGAGGTGGACAGCGCAACGGCTGAAGAGATGAGCAAGATTTTCTATGAAATCATCATTGCTCCCTCATATACCGAGGATGCACTGGCAATACTGGAAAGGAAGAAAAATATCCGCTTAATGCAGCTGGACGGCATCGCTGCAAAGCTGCCGGCAGACGCATTTGATATGAAGAAGGTAGCAGGAGGGCTGCTGGTGCAAAATTATGACGATGGACTGGTTGATTCAGAGCAGCTCAGATGCGTGACCGACGTGAAGCCCACGGAGGAGCAAATGAGTGACCTCTTATTTGCTATGAAGATAGTCAAGCATACAAAATCCAACGGTATCGCGCTGGCAAAGGGTCAGCAGACCATAGGGGTCGGGCCGGGACAGACCGCCAGGGTTACAGCGTTGAAGATAGCTATTGACTACTACGGCAAGGAGCGTACAAGGGGATCTGTAATGGCCTCGGATGCCTTCTTCCCCTTTTCCGACTGTGTTGAGATAGCCCAGGCCGCCGGAATTAAAGCCATCATACAGCCCGGAGGCTCCATCAGGGATCAGGAGTCAATCGATGCCTGCAACAGATACGGTATTGCGATGATGTTCACAGGCATGCGGCATTTCAAGCACTAGGAGTTTAGCAAACACCGGGAGGTTGAAGGTTGAATAAAATTAAGGTACTTATTATAGGAGGCGGCGGACGGGAGCATGTGCTGGCATGGAAAATCGCCCAGAGCCCCTTGGTAGAAAAGATATATTGTGCGCCGGGAAATGGCGGTATTGCGTCATTAGCTCAGTGCATCCCCATCGGGGTGTTGGACACGGAAGAGATTATAAGCTTTGCAAAAAGCGAGGAAATAGGACTGGTTGTTGTTGCCCCCGAGAATCCACTGGCGGCAGGGATGGTGGATGAGCTTGAGAAAGAGGGAATCAGGGCATTGGGCCCTTATAAGAATGCAGCTGTTATCGAAAGCAGTAAGATGTTTTCAAAGAATTTGATGAAAAAGTATGGGATACCGACGGCAGCCTATGAAATTTTTAGCGATATGGATGCTGCGATAGAATATCTTTCGGGTGTTCGCTTCCCTGTTGTGATAAAGGCGGACGGTCTGGCCTTAGGCAAGGGAGTTATAATTGCACACAGCTACGACGAAGCTGTGAAGGCTGTTCAGGAGATGATGTCGGATAAGGTGTTCGGCAGCGCGGGCGACAGGGTAATCGTGGAGGAGTTTTTGACAGGCCATGAGGTGACGGTTCTGGCCTTTGCAGACGGCAAAACCCTTGTGCCTATGGTCAGCTCACAGGATCATAAACGTGCGCTCGACAATGACGAAGGCCCTAATACAGGCGGGATGGGAGCATTTTCTCCCAGCAGGTTCTACACTGATGAGATAAATACACTGTGCATGAGCAGTATATTCCTGCCTACAATAGAAGCAATGAATAAGGAAGGCCGCGCCTTTAAGGGCGTACTATATTTTGGACTGATTCTCACCGATGATGGACCGAAGGTCATTGAATATAATTGCAGATTCGGCGATCCTGAAGCCCAGGTGGTTTTGCCGCGAATTAAGACTGATATCATTGAGGTTTTCAATGCAATTATTGACGGCAGGCTTGATTCTGTTAAAATTGAATGGAAGGATAATGCTGCCGTTTGTGTAGTAATGGCCTCAGGAGGGTACCCGGGCAAATACCGCAGAGGGCTTGAAATCAGCGGCCTGGAGAAGGCTGAAGAGGATGCCGGGCTAGTTGTGTTCCATGCCGGTACCAGGCTGGAATCAGGCAAACACTATACAGCGGGCGGCAGGGTTCTGGGAGTCACAGCAGTAGCAGATACTATGGACAATGCAAGGGATAAGGCCTATGCAGCCGTGGGTTGCATCAGCTTTGACGATGTGCATTATCGAACTGATATCGGAATCAAGAGGGAAGGGAAGCTGCAAAGGAAACCTGTTTAGAGAAGCGCAGCAGAAAAGCTATAAAGGATGGCAATGGATCAATATATATGCAGGCAAGACAATAATAAGAAAATAGGCATCATGGGAGGGACATTCAACCCAATACATAACGGGCATTTGATCGTGACCGAGGATGTGCGTGTTAAATGCGGCCTTGACCGGGTGCTTTTCATTACGTCCGGACAGCCCCCTCATAAGCCCAATTCAGAGGTAATTGATGCAGACCACCGATATGAGATGGTTCGCCGGGCTGTTTCCTCAAACCCCTTTTTTGAGGCGTCGCGAATAGAAATAGACAGGAACGGCTATACCTATACTGTGAACACACTGCAGCAGCTAAGAATAGAATATGGGGCAGGAACAGATTTATATTTCATAATCGGTGCGGATATAATCCCGGAATTAATTTCATGGAGGGAATACGAAAAGGTCTTTCAGCTGTGCGAATTTATTGCTATTTTAAGACCGGGACATGATTGGTCTGCTCTTAACGCGCAAATCAAGATCAACGAAGAGAAATATGGTGTGCGGATACATCCGGTGGATAGCCATCTGGTTGATATTTCATCTACTGATATTCGCGAACGGTGCAAGCGAGGCGAATCCATTAAGTATCTGGTGCCTGATGAGGTTGAAGAATATATTCTGGCAAAGGGCTTATATAAGGGAAAATTGTTATGAGCATTGATGAAATAAAGGCAATATTACAAGGAATGCTATCGCCGAGGAGATTTAATCATTCGGTAAAGGTCATGGAAGCGGCTGTGCAATTAGCTGAGAAATACAGTGAAGACATTGAAAAAGCAGCTTTGGCGGGACTTGTGCATGATTGTGCCAAGGATTTAGCGCCGGAGGTTACTTTTGATTTATGCAATAAGTACGGTATTATTGTCGATAAGATTATGTGGAAACAGCCCAAGCTTCTGCATGGCTTGGTTGGATCATATTTAGCTCGGGATATACTTGAAGTAGACTGCCCCGATGTGTTGTCTGCCGTTGCCGATCATACAATGGGCAGACCGGGAATGGACAAGCTCAGCAGGATTGTGTTCATAGCAGATTATATTGATGCAACGAGGGATTATCCCGAGGTGGAGAGAATCGCTGAAGCGGCGCAGGAAAGCCTGGAAAAGGCAATTGTAGCCGGGATTGACTGCACAATTGCGAATATACTGGCAAAGGGAGAGCTGATACATCCCCGGACAGTTGAAACGAGAAACTGGGCGCTGGGCTTGCTGGAATCCGGAAATCCGGATATAGAACAGTCCAGGCGTGGTAGGAGCGGAGAACAGTCACAGACAACAGAAGCTGAAGGTAATAATAGAAGCGGAGAGCATTAGAGGCTATAAGGGGGACTTTGTTATGAGCAAACAAAAGAAATCTGCTGCAGGTAGATTGTTTTATACATTTGGGACTATTTTTCTTTTCGCTGTGATTATTGTATGTGTGCTAAACTTCAGGCAGGATTCAAGATTATTTCAAAACAGAGCTGAGGCTGCTGCCGCACAAACCTCTTCCCGGGTGGGGGAAGTTGGCACATCGACACAATAGAAGATAAAACGACCCGAAACACTATCAGACGATGTAGAATAGAGCAGCTTATAAAAAGTGGCACAAAACCCTGTAATGACAAAGAGCCGTAAACACTGGCAAGAGCGGAGGAAACCGTATGAAAAACTATTACACAGAGCAAACAGGTTTTTATGGAAGCAGCAAGCCCTCGGAGCTCCTAAAGGAGTATGGCAGTCCGCTTTATGTTTACAATGAAACTATACTTAGGCAAAGGTGCCGGGAGATGGCAACGCTGGTTTCCGACCCTGCCTTTAAATCGAATTATTCTGCCAAAGCCAATTCAAATATAGAGCTCCTGAAAATAGTCAGGGAAGAGGGGCTTCATGCAGATGCCATGTCGCCAGGGGAGATTCATGTATTGCTGGCTGCAGGCTTTAAGCCCGAGGAAGTGCTTTTTGTAGCCAATAACGTATCAAAGGATGAAATGCGCTATGCCATAGATGCAGGCATTCTTGTCAGTTGTGATTCTCTTTCCCAGTTGCGGCAATTTGGCAGGCTTAACCCGGGAGGAAGGGTTGCAGTTCGTTTTAATCCCGGAATAGGCGCGGGCCATCATGAAAAGGTTGTTACAGCGGGGGAAAACACAAAATTCGGTGTCAATATCGAATTAATTGGCGAAGTTAAAGAAATTTTACAAGAGTATAACCTAAGGCTGGCAGGAATTAATCAGCACATTGGTTCGCTATTTATGGAACCAGCTCCTTACCTGGAAAGCGTAAAGCAATTGCTGAGCATTGCTGAGCAATTTGGAGAACTGGAATTCGTGGATATGGGCGGTGGCTTCGGCATACCATACCGGAAGCAGGAGGGTCAGGAAAGGCTGCCGCTGAAGGAAACAGGGCGCATGCTGACAGAAGCGATCGGTTCCTGGACAAGGAAGCATGGCAGAAGTGTCAAAATAAAAATGGAGCCCGGCCGTTATGTGGTTGCAGAGAGCGGGGTATTGCTGGGGACGGTTCACTCGGTAAAAAGCAATGGCAGCGAAACCTACATAGGTACCGATATTGGATTCAATGTGCTTGCCAGGCCGGTTTTGTACGATTCACACCATGATTTGGAATTCTATAGAAACGATTCAATTATAAAGTCGGAGAAAACCTTTCCGGCAACAGTGGTTGGAAATATATGCGAAAACGGAGACATTCTGGCTAAAGACAGAGAGCTGCCCACAATAAAAGAGGGCGATTTGGTAGGCATTATGGATGCCGGAGCTTATGGGTACTCGATGGCGTCCAATTACAACAACAGGCTCAGGCCTGCAGAGGTGCTGATTTGTGCTGACGGCACACCAAAGCTGATCCGCAGACGCGATACGCTGGAAGATCTGATGCGCGGATTTGAGATATGATGACTAACCTTCGTCATCCCAGTCAATATTATCTATGACCCAAGCGGTAAGCTCATTTAGAGATGGATGAATTACCATAGAGTCATTGATTGGTGTAAAGCTTCCAAGTGGTGGATATACCAGTTTACTATCCCCGCTCAAACGCTTTCTTTCACATTTATAGTTCGCATTCATCAAATATACAAAAGGCTGCAGAAGAATTGACGCATAAGGCCCTACTATATGCACGCCGAGTATGGTATCTGCCTCGCCTGCAATAATCTTGACAAAGCCGTTATCACAGGAGCCTTTGCTTATACCCATAGCTATACCACCGGCAATCTGAGAATAATAGTTCTTGCCAATCCAGCATCTTTTTCCTGAACCTCTGGCTTCTGCTTCAGTCATACCGACATGGGCCACTTGGGGCCATGTAAATACAGCCCAGGGGACAGCATTATATATTGCTTTTCTTTTTTCGTTGTGGGTAAATAGGTTTTGCATAAGAATTTCCGCTTCATAATTTGCCTTGTGTCTGAACTGATATTTTCCATTTATATCACCGATTGCGTATATTCCTTTTTGAGTGGTTTCCAAATACTCGTTTGTTTTTATCCAACCCTTTTCATCGGTTTTGACATCTGTGTTACTAAGCTGCAATGCATCGGTGCCAGAGCGGAGTCCTGAAGAAAGGAATATCTCATCGGCCTTAACGACTCTTCTTTTTCCTGTAATTGTGTCCTCCAGAGTCAAGGTTTTAAAATTTCCCTTTTTACCCGAATCCATCACTTTGCTGTTAGTCAACACTGTAATTGCGTTGTTTTCAAATTCGGTTGTAACGGCCTTGCTTATTTCCTCTTCTTCGGTAGATAGAATACGTGGTTTCATCTCAACAATAGTTACCTTTGTTCCAAAGGCAGAGAAAATATGGGCAAACTCAGCTCCTATAGCACCGCCACCAACTATTATCAAGCTGGACCATGGCTTTTCAGGGAACTTCTCTCCAAAAAAGGTTTCGGATGTTATATAACCCGTTTGCTCAATATTCATTATTGGCGGAATAAAAGACTCTGCGCCGGTTGCAATGATAATAAGGTCACTTTGGATTTCCTCTGAAAAGCTTTCATCGTCATATTTTACCCGTAAGGTTTTTTTGCCGGTGAACTCAGCTATCCCCTTGTATACCTGTAGATTTTCAACCTGTTTAAGGCTCTTTTCTATATGAATGCTATGGTTAATTTGATTCCACATCCGATTCGAAATTTTAACCCAATCAATTGTTGGCTTACTAAAACTAAGGCCTACCCGCTCCGATTTTTCTGACTCGCGAACCAGATCCGCAGGATAAACAAGTATTTTTGAAGGAATGCAGCCTTTTGTAAGGCATGTTCCGCCAAATTTGGACTTCTCAATAATTGCGCAAGACATCCCGTTGGATAGAGCCTCTTCTATAACCATAAGCCCTGCCCCACTTCCAATAACAATAATATCAAAGGTCTTCATATTTACCCCC
>CAZQCL010000031.1:11909-15187 GCA_964592435.1 uncultured Oscillospiraceae bacterium | reverse complement strand
TCCAGCTGCTTATCCGTTCTCCCATTGGCTTCAAAAATCCTGCCAATACCTAGAAGTTCAAAGCCTCCATCCGTCTGCGAGAGCGGATTGCTCATCATGTCGGAAAGCTTTGCAAGTAATGAAACCATTGAAAGTATATCTGATTCGTTATGGCCTATGACTCTTTTTATTTGCCTTGCATCCCTATCCTCCAGATATTTGAAATACACATAAGGAATCTGTTCACCGGGTATATCATCGACTCTGTATTCGCTGAGTATGTTTTCTTCAAGGGAAGAAAGCCTGCAGCTTTCCAGCTTAAGCCCCCACACGCGCCTGGATGGGTACAGGAGATCCAAATTGGGCAGTTCCTTGAAGGTCGGTCTGAAGCGGTTGGAAATGTATCTGCTCTGGAGCAGGTTGATGTCAAAGGCCTTCCCATTAAAGGTCACAAATCCACGATGTGCCGCGAAAAGCTGCATCAGCTCCGTCAGCATTGCAGCCTCTTCATCATAATCCCTCATGAAGTATTGTCTTATTACAAAGTAGTCCTTCTCAAAAAAGCCGACCCCTACCAAAAAAGCTACTGTACCGGCACCGCCTGATAAGCCCGTAGTTTCCGTATCAAGATATAAAAGCTTTTCTGTTGTCCCCAGCACCTGGCAGTCAGCTCCACCCAGGGCAGTGATTGTATCACGGGTGACGTTCAGAGCAGCATTAAGCCTATAACCCCCATAAAGAGTAGACATGGGGATCTTCTTTTCCATAAGGAAACAGCTGCCATATTCGTTGGTCAGAATATCTCCCTGTATCAAATCATCAATATCACAGCCGCTTTTATGTCTCAAGGGCTCAGGCATTTTACCGATACCCTCCTGATACAACCCCAGTTTGCTCCTTAAATCCATTTTAGTCCAGACTCCCTTTCTCTATTGCCTGCATTATTTACTGCCTATGCTCTGTTTTTTCTAATAAGCCGAACTAGATCCAATGTCAATTCCTTCGGATCCCCTGTCCCGGTAAACTCATTCAATGGTCCCACACAAGAAGGGCAGCCCGATTCACAGCCGCAGCTTAGCACCATTGCCTCCGCTGTTTCAAACAGCTCATCGTGCAGCTCATAGAGCTTGTCACTGAAGCCGATGCCTCCCGGGTAGCTGTCATAAATATATATCGTAGGCAGCTGTGTGAAGGTAGCACGGACTTGATGAACCACCCGTATATCTCTCGGATCGCACATCAGATAAATAGGTGCGGTATTGGCCAGTACGTTGGAAATCCCCATAAGACCGTTTTGCATATCCGACTGCGACATTTCAGGCAATTCTCCCGGCAAGCTTACCCAGTAAGCCGTGGTATGCATTTCCAGCTCCGGAAGCGTAACGGGACCCGATCCGATATTTTCATGGGTATGCAGTTTAATCTTCTTAAACATGGTAACCAGGGAGCTTACAGACACCTCACCGCTGCTTCTTTGCACGAGCTCCCCCGTATCCTGCCTGAAAACGTCTATCACCTTAAGGTCAACTGCCAGATTTGCGTCTGTATAATAGTCCACATTCACCCTGCGCACATAGGCCTTTTTATCGTCAAAATCCAGCTCCTCCACCTGATATTGAACGCCCTCATGCATATATATGGCTTCCTCATGAAGCAGCATGGGCGCACTGAAGCGATCCATCTCTCCTATTACTACAGGCTTGGGGTCCGATATGTCAATAATGATGAAATTCTCGTTCGATGCGCTGCGAAGACTGATTTCATTGGCAGGGAAAACATCTGACATCCAGTGCCAGCGATTGCCAACATGCCGCACCAGCTTTGCCTCCTCCATAAAAGACAGTACCTGCGCCGTAGTTTCAACGCCATACTTTTCCCCATCCTCAAAGGGCAGCTCAAATGCCGCGCATTTCATATGATTATATAGAATGACCAGATTGTCCGGATTGATTAAACCGTTTTCCGGGCTTTTCCCAAAGAAGTAATCCGGATTGTTGATAATGTACTGATCCAAAGGACTGCTATTCGCTACAAGGAAAGCCGCCGAAACACCGCTTCTACGCCCCGCACGCCCCATCTGCTGCCATGTGCTGGCTATAGTACCGGGATAACCGCAGATAACACAGGCTTCCAGGGCGCCTATGTCAATTCCCAGCTCCAGAGCATTCGTTGACACTACGCCGGTAATGCTTCCCTCGCGAAGACCCTTTTCTATCTCGCGCCGCAGGTTTGGCAGATAGCCGCCTCTATACCCACGAACTCTCCTGTCCCCATCCCGGCTGCCACGATAAATATCCTTAAGGTATGTTACGAGCACCTCCACATTCAGCCTGCTTCTGGTGAACACGATGGTTTGCACCTTATTGCGGATAAGTGTTTCTGCGATGCCTTCTGCTTCCAGCATGCTGCTCCTTCTGATACCAAGCTCCTTATTTACCAGAGGCGGATTATAGAAAACAATATGCTTCGCGCAGCTGGGCGCACCGTTATTGTCAATCAGCTTCATATCCACATCGGTAATCCTTGATGCCAGCTCGACAGGATTGGCAATGGTGGCTGAACAGCAGATGAACTGCGGATTTGTGCCATAGAATGCGCAAATCCTCTTAAGCCGCCGCAGTACATTGGCCAGATGGCTTCCAAATACGCCCCGATAATGGTGTACTTCGTCAATCACAATATATCTCAGGTTCTCAAAAAGCTTGGTCCACTTTGTGTGGTGAGGAAGGATGCCGCTGTGGAGCATGTCTGGATTTGTCACGACAATGTGCCCTGCCTGACGGATGGCCTTCCTGGCGGATTGGGGGGTATCTCCATCGTAGGTGAAGGTTTTCACATCCACCCCCGCTTCCGTAATCAATTCATGAAGCTCCGTGGTCTGATCCTGCGAAAGTGCCTTTGTAGGGAACAGAAAAAGTGCCCTTGATTCTTCATTCTTTATTATGGCATCCAGCACCGGTACATTGTAGCACAGTGTCTTGCCCGATGCGGTTGGCGTCACTACCACAACGCTGTTTCCGTCGTGAATCGCCTCGATGGCGCTGGCTTGATGAGAATACAGCTTATATACTCCCCTTCTTTCGAGCGCCGCTTTAATCCGGTTGTCAATAAACTCCGGAAACTGTGCGTATATCGGTTCCTGAGCGGGCATCTCCACCCAGGAGGTAACGTTGTTTGTCATCTTCCCGGATGCCTTAAAATAATCCAGCATTTGCTCCAGATTCATAAGCGCCTCCCGAACATACATTCTTTTATTATTTTAGTACAAAAGAAATGAGTTGTAAAGGATGTTGCACCTA
>CAZQCL010000031.1:0-11809 GCA_964592435.1 uncultured Oscillospiraceae bacterium | reverse complement strand
AACTGCGCAGAATTTCTATGCCCCTTTACATACCAGGCAGCATGCTTGCGCATTTCCCGAACCCCCGTGTATTCGCCTTTAAACTCCACAAGCATGTCCAGATGGCGCAGCATCATCACTTTTTTCTCTTCTATTGTGGGTAAGGGCAGCAGTTGTCCGCTTCTAAGAAAGTGGTTGATTCTGCTGAAAATCCACGGATTCCCCTGAGCACCTCTCCCGACCATTACTGCATCACAGCCGGTTGCTTCCAGCATTCTTTCTACGTCCTCCGGCTTATAAATATCACCGTTGCCTATGACAGGTATGGATACGGCCTCTTTTACTCTTCGAATCGTATCCCAATCCGCCTTCCCACTGTAAAACTGCTCCCGCGTTCTACCATGCACGGTCACGGCAGCCGCTCCCTTTCTTTCCGCAATCAGGGCAAGCTCAACCGCATTAACGTTCCTGTCATCCCAGCCCTTGCGGATTTTTACGGTGACCGGCTTTTTCGACACAGAAACAACGGCTTTAATCAATTCACCGGCAAGCTCCGGTTTCAACATAAGTGCGCTGCCCTCCCCGTTCTTTGTAATTTTAGGGGTAGGACAGCCCATATTGATATCAATAATGGCGGCTTTGGATGCATTCAGCTTCTCCACCGCATGGGCAAGTATATCAGGCTCTGAGCCAAAAATCTGAACGGCTGCAGGCAGCTCCGATTCACTGAGCTGCGCAAGCTTCCAGCTCTTTTCATCTTTATAATACATCCCCTTTGCGCTGATCATTTCCGTATAGACAAGTCCTGCGCCCTGTTCCCTGCAAAGCACCCTAAAGGGCGAATCGGTAATTCCCGCCATAGGTGCAAGAAATATGTTGTTGTCGATTGCTATAGAGCCTATTTTCATAGCCACCTCATGTTCATCCGCTGCATTTCTCATGTTTCTTTTGCCGAGTTCCCTTGCCGTGTTTCCGTAAAGAGCGCCGTTAATCCGCCGGCGACCACAGCGACCAGAGTGCAAAACGAAAAAAGCCGCTTGCATATGCAATCGACCTCTTCGGCAAACCTTGGTACCCCGGACAGGAATCGAACCCGCATCAATGGAACCGGAATCCACTACCTTATCCATTAGGCTACCGGGGCATTAATATTTCACTAACATTATATTATAGCAAAACAGCGAGGTTTACAACCCCCGTCATTTTCCTATCTCAGTAGTCGCAAAACCCAATTCATGATCGTCATATCAAATACCGTACCGAAAATAAAGCTCCAAATAAATATAATAATAAAGGTCACCCTGCTAAACACCGGGTTGAAGCGAAACAACACATTAATCCCCCTGGTCATAATCGCCGTAGCCCAGATAAAAATCAGCATAAAGAGTGCCAGCCACAGATTCAGCATCCATTCAGGGCTATCCTCGGTAATCCTTCGCACCAGCACGTAATACATGAGCGTGTTAACCGGGATAACAAGAAAGTGGGACATAATGTAAAGCTTCATAACCTTTATCGCAGACGCAATATGCTCCAGGCTTTCAAAACGGTTAAGCTGTACCTTCTCGCCATTATATTGCGCATCTTCGGCTCTACTCTGCTCACTGTATTGGGCGCTCAGCGATGCCTCCTTTTTCTTCATAAACTTGAAAATATCATGAAGGGGTACTCCTGTAAATACTACGTCAACGAGTCCAAGCACGGCAATAGCAACAACAATCATAAATGCATTGTGCCTCACATCGCTAACAGATTTTTCTGCAAAATAAGTCTTAAAAACATTGACAGCGTCAGGCAACATCAGGTCAATAGCACCAATCAGCAAAATTCCCACAGCCAGAGTCAATTTTCGATCTGTCAGCTTTTCAAAGGAATGTTTGGGAAATGCCAGAATATCCACTAACCTTTCCTTAAGTTTTTTCATAAATGGTCTCCTTATGCTAAAATCTACCCTCTTCTCAATTGCATATTAATTATAATATAGCTTACAAGCAGTAAAATCAACGATATTGCAAATAAAACAAGAAGTGGCATCACTGTGGAGGACAAGGCAGCAGGATCGGCAATCAAGCTGTTAAGGGCTTTCAATGCCCATCCTTGCGGTGTAAACAATGATAGGTATTCAACCCTTTCGGGCAGCTCAATAAAGTTCCAGAAGCATCCTCCCACAAAGCCTGTCAGCAATGCCAGTACCGGTGCACCTGCCTGCAGCTGTGCCTGTGTCTCCAGCACCGATGACATGAACATGCTGATGGCAATTACCGCCAACAAATAAGCGAACAGCACCAGATAAGAGAGCATCCCTCTGAAAAGCGCAATTCCAAAGAATAATCGTAAAACAGCACTAAATATGAATACCTGCAGCATCCCAACAGAGAATAATGCCAATATACCTCCAAGAAATGATGCGGCAAGGGCACCCTTTCCTATAGCAAGCCTTTTAATGGTCCCGTTCAGCCTCTCCTCAATCAGCCATTCCCCTGTAAAAAGCATATAGAACATAATGAATGCTGTAATCAGCCCCGCCGACGCTGCAGGCGACACCGACGGCACTGCCTGCGATGCTGTTTCGACAACTCCGGCCTTCATTTCCCTATAGTCAATTGTCATCAATGGTTCAGGCTCCCAAAGCCCATCTGCATATGCATATACCTCATTCCTAAAGCCGCTCCCCACCTCAATTCCCAGTCTCTCATACTGCTGCACCACATTGTTGGAGGCCATATCGGCAGTAACCATCCTTATGGCCTCTCCGGCAACGACCTCTGCCGTATAAGCAGCAGAATATGAGGAGGATGAGCTGACTATCTCAATCAACCCGTCACTTTCTCCCTTTTTTATAGACTTTTCAAAGCCCCTGCCAATAATAAAAACCTGCTCCACTTCACTGTCTTCCAATAGGTCTCGCGCACTTTTGCGATCCACAGCAGTCAAGCTCAGTCCTTCCTTTTTAGAGAGCCTTTCCAACAGCAGGGAAGAGTAAGCAGATCCATCCTCATCCACCACCGCCACAGGTATTGTGTCCAGCTTTTCGTTTTTTAGCGTATATCCTGCAGCAACCATGATCATTATTGGAATCAAAATCATTGCCGCAAAGAGCAGCTTGTCACCCAGGATCATTTTGAATTTATAAAAAGCCACACCTATTAATTTGATACGCCTTTACTCCCTTCTTAGTAATTTCATTATAAGTACGGATCCAGCCATAAGAATACATGCCATCATAAGCAGCACTAAGGAATAAAGCCCTGTACCTGCTGCATCATTGCCGGAAAACAGCACCATAAACCCATCCATTGCCCACCTGTTAATCGTCAGTCTGCTAAGCCCCCTCATAAACCCGGGCATTGAGGATAGAGGATAGATGCTTCCTCCTGCGACAGCCATCAGTAAAATACCCAGATTCCCGATTACATCAGCAGAAGCCGGGGATGATGAAATTGAAGCCACAAACATAGACCATGCACTGACTGCAAGAATAACCGCCCCAAAGAGCACCAAAATATTCTTAACCGGTGCACCCCAATAGCTATTAAACACCTTAGACGTAAATATTATGATTATTCCGAACTGCAATGTGAGAAGCAGAACTGATGCAATAAGCTTCGAAAGCAGCATCATCCACATTTTAACAGGTGTAGCGGAAAGCCTTCTTGTGATTCCGGCACTTCTTTCCATTGTCAGCATCTTCATTGCAGGCATTCCTGCAAACATCATAAATACAATAATCAATGCCGCTGTAAAGTACTCTACAGGTGCAAGACTGTAGCCGGTATCAGCATCGCTATTCAGAAATATCTCATTCCTGGCCAGCGCCTCCAGTACATATTCCATGATTACATTATTGTATCTTGCATCCAGCTCGGCACCGGAAAGCCCCGCTTCCCTGTCATAGTGGTAAATGGTTATAATCGCGCTTTGCCCCGCCGACACCAGATTGGCTGCGCTTTGAGCTATATTTTTGACTACATAGGCCTGCAAAGGCATGGCGCTACTGCCCACAACCGTTACAGGCTTATTCTCGCCTACTGAAACGCTTATCGTAAGGTCAGCAGGCAGAATAATTATCCCCCCCACGTCTTTGTCAGAAAGCTGCTCTAAGGCGGTCTTCTCATCCAGTCTTCTGATTTCGCTGAATATATCAATTTCCTTCACCTGATTTTCCAGCATTCTTGTCAGTGTGCTATCCTCCAAATCCACCAGCGCTACAGGAAACGGTTCAATAAAGCTGCTTTTATTCAAATAGGGTGTCAGTACATAGGTAAAATAGGATATAAAAAGAAGAGGTGCAGCAAGCAACAAAAGACAGGCCTTCCAATCCTTCAAAAACAGTCTTATGTCATTTTTCAACAGCGTCAAAAATGGAATCATCCTTTGCTTATTACCCTCCCAGGAAAGCATCAAAGAAGGATTTGTTGCTGAAATAAAACGACCCAAACGAAGCCATAATCTCCGCCATGATTCTATCCAAATCCTTCCGTGTCGCCTTATTCAAATCAGTAACAGTACTTTGCTGAATATCGGGCAGTGTAAATGGCTCTATGCCAAACCTATCCTCCTCGGCGAGGCTTATACCGGCAGAAAAATCATGCACCCCGATAAAAGGCAAATCAGCATTAAGGAGGATTTCTGAGGTGCTATTTCTGGAATTGAGCTTGTTATTTTCCCATGTGGAATTGGTCCATTCACCCTGCAGCTTGCCTTCTCCTGTATCTCCGAATATTTCTGCCACAAAGCCTATTCTGTTGTTCTTTTTCAATGTCAGTTCATCTGGGACGGATGAGATATCCAAGTCCAGGTCAAACCCTGTGTCTTCTTCGCCAGGGGAGGAAAAAGCATACTTAATGGCAACACTACCTTTTGTTTCCGCCCCCTTTACCTTCTCAAACACAGGCATGATATTCAGCTCCTTCACCTTCATAAACTCGCCATTATTCCCATCCTGCGCATTGCTATCGGCTGTCTTTTCCGTCAACACCAAATTCACGACCCTATTTCTTGCATCTTCAAATACTGTATTACTGCTGCCTGTATTTATATTCAATGCAAGAAAATTGTTATCCTCCTCATTCAGCAGCTCCAGTATCAGCCTCCGGTTCAATATGTTACCATCCTTATCAATAAGGAGAGTCATAATAAAGCCGTCTTTTATTATATATCTGCTGACAGTTTCCTTAAAAGCTTTCCTTAAAACCTCCACATCCTTTTCCATGCTTAAGCTGTCGACTAAAGCCTTTTCAGACTCATTGAGCACGACAGTCCCCGTTTCATCCATATATTCAAACAGCCGGAACAAGCCTGCATCGTTCAAGAGCGAAGATAAATTTGCATAATTACCGTAGGTGTAGCGGAGCAGTGCATCATCCCTTGCAATAAAATCGGCCAGTTCATGCAACAGAGCCGTCGCGAGCATTTCATCCAGTGACACCAGTACCTCCCTGCAATTGAAAATCTCACCTGAAATTAATATTTCTCTTTTCTCTCCATATTTCACAGTGTTCTTTGTCAGATATTTTGCTGCAATATCGCCCAGCTTTTCGGTTGAATTTCTAACTTCAGCCCCATCGAATTGTAGTGCCTTCGCAATTTCCACCGCATTTACAAACTTTTTAGGTCTTATGGGAATCGAGTATTTGTCATAGACCTCATCAAGCTGATCAAGTCTTGCGCTGAAATATTTCCCAGGCATCAGCACAGGTACAGTTAAATAAAGGGACTGCTCATTGGAAAAGAGCTGAGCATCTATAAAGGGCGTTCTATCCAGCAGCAGGGACAAGTTCGAAAGCGATTTTCCCTCCTGAGGCTGCTTCTTTGTGTCTACTATCAATTTACATTTCTTCAGTATATCGGACAATTGATCTGTCTGTCCCAAGCCAAAAGCCTCTCCTCCTGATTTGAGATTTGCGGTAATCTCGACTCGCCTGCGGTGAGCTTCATCCATGTAAGGCTCCTGCTCTGCAATGAACTCGGTGTAGCTATCATCCGCCCATTGAATTATTCTATTAAGATTCCTCTTCTCAGCATTGATATAAAAATCAACCGCATTTTTGGGCAATAACAATGCGATTACCAGAGCTGCTGCCAATATAAGCAATAGAATTACTATGCTAATGTACAGCTTCTTTCTGTTTCTCCGTAAATTCATTCATTTCACTCCCTAAAGCATTTCGTTTCGCCGCCGTCACTGCCTTCGCGGCCTCCTCGACCTGCTAATCATTATCACTTCCGGTGAGCTGAAAAAGCACCGACTCCAAATTGTTAACTCCGCAAAGCCGCTTCAACTCTTCAGCCGAACCCACTGCAGCTATTATACCCTTATCCATCACTGCTATTGTGTCACAAATCGTTTCCAGCTCATCAGTATAATGACTTGTAAATACAATAGTTCTTCCTTCCTTTTTCAGGCTTATCAGAGTATCCATTATATATCTGCGGGATTGAATATCAACGCCCGCCGTAGGTTCATCCATAAGAAGAATTTGAGGATGGTGCAGCAATGAAACCGCAATATTAAGCCTGCGTTTCATTCCCCCCGAGTATTGCGAGACACGATCTCCAATCCTGTCCTCCAGCCTTGCAACAGCAACCGCCTCCCTAACTCTTTCTTTCTTTTTCTTACCGCGAAGGCCGTATATACCGGCCCAGAAGTCTAAATTGTCCTTGCCCGAAAGCATAGGATACAGCGCTATATCCTGAGGCACGAAACCAATCTCAGGCTTTATCCTGTCAGGCTGCTCCAAGACGCTTATCCCATTGACCAATATATCCCCTGATGTCGGTTTTAAAAGCGTAGCCAAAATGGAAACAAAGGTGGATTTCCCAGCACCGTTAGGCCCAAAGAGTCCGAAAATTTCTCCCTCTGCTATATCAAGGTCAATTCCACCCAGTGCCGTGTTTTTACCGTATTTTTTTGTCAAGCCTCTGGCTTCAATCAACACATTATCCATATGTACAAAATCTCCATTCAGACCTATACCCTGTCCTATTTTACCATATTGGCAGGTGCCTGGAAACAAATTGTAGGACTGCTCACATAATTTCCATCCCGTTGAATTAGTAAATATTATATTATATACTTTTAGTAACTCACAAATGCAGAAAACACAAGGAGATGTCATGTTATATCCATTAAAATTCAAACCACTATATAAAGACTATATCTGGGGCGGGAGAAATCTTGCGGCGCTGGGAAAAGCTCTGCCGGCAAAAGGAATCGTTGCCGAAAGCTGGGAAGTGTCCTGTCATAAGAATGGCTATAGTATTATATCAAACGGAGAGTACGAAGGCCTATCTCTGCCCGAACTAATCAGGCTCCATGGGAGGGCAATCCTTGGCGATGCCTTGCCCCGGAAGGATGTGGACAAATTTCCTTTGCTGGTCAAATTCATCGATGCACAGGACAACCTGTCGGTTCAGGTTCATCCTGATGATGCCTATGCGTATGTAAAGGAAAAAGGAGAATACGGCAAAAATGAAATGTGGTACATCATAAGCGCAAAGCCGGGTGCGAAATTAATCTATGACGTTGTACCCGGTACGACTCGCGAAATATTCGCTGAGGCACTCACTAGGGGCAATGTAAAAGGCTGTCTTAAATCTGTTGAAGTTTTTCCAGGAGATGTCATCAACATACCTGCCGGAATTGTTCATGCAATCGGCGAAGGAATCATTTTGGCAGAGGTTCAGCAAAACTCCGATACAACGTACAGAGTGTATGACTATGGCCGTGTCGGCAGGGAGCTTCATATCGAAAAAGCTCTGGATGTGATAGATTTCAACTCCACCGGCCGGAAGGAAAAATATGCCGGTCTAAAGCTGGATATCGGAAATAACAGCACGAAACGAATTGTCGTTGCCAACCAATATTTTTGCATAGAAATTTATTGTATAAAAGAGTCTGTACATGAAATTGCCGACGGTAGCAAATTCTTTATTTATTCATTTATCTCCGGCAGCGGTATTATAAAATGGAATGGCGGACAATTGCCGATAAGAGCCGGTGAATCTATATTGCTGCCGGCTACCTTGGGACACTATTCACTGGATGGTGATTTTACAGCATTGAAGGCATATGTCCCAGATATACAGGCTGACCTATTGCAGCCCCTTAAAAATGCGGGCCGGGCTATGAAATCATTGCGCTCTGAGATTGCAGGGCTCAATGGAATAATATAGACAAGTGCAAGTTTTGTTGTAATTTGTCGAAAGATTGTCGCCATAAAACATGCGTATTTCTTCCCAATTATTTCATATTTGTGATATACTTTCATATGGCACTTTTAGCCATGCCCTGGTTATTAGGACGATATGTATACAAATTATAATATAAAATGATTGGGATATTTAGATATGAGAAAAGTAAATTTTGCATATTCAAAGTCAAGATTATGCATATTTGCAGCTATAAGTACAATCTTCGGTATAATTGTTTTCTTTATTTCAGACCTTGTAACAGGAGGCCACCATCTTGTGTTGTGTATCATAACGGCCTTTTTGGGAAATTTGATACTTTTCTCATTATTGGCCGCTACCATGTATTCCTCCCTTCTCAAAAAAACTTCCGGGGCTACGGATTCGCCTTCACCGCATAAACAGCAGGTTGGTACCCAAAGCAAGGAAAATCAGCCGCTCAGCATTATCATGGCGGATTTGGATCACTTCAAGGATATAAGCAATACCTACGGCAACATCGTTGGCGACCACATTATGGCAATCTTTGCACAATCTGTCTTAAACTGTATAAGGCAAATAGACATCGTCGCACAGTATTCGGAAAATGAACTAGTCATTATATTGCCTGATACGGATATAGAAACGGCCAGAGCAATTGCTGAAAAAATGCGTACAGAGGTTGCAAAGGCATACGTACCGCCTATAGATGGTGTAGTCGTATCTTCCATTAACTGCAGTGTTGATGTGTCTTCATATCCTACGCTTAATAAAAGGGTCCATGGCATGGTTAATAGCGGCATTACGGTACAAGAAAACAGTTTTAGTGTGCCCAGGTAAGTGCATTTGTGATGTAACATGTTTTGAGTACCGCTAGCTAAACTATATTAAGGTAACATCGCAAAAGCCTTAAGTAAAATACCCGGCAGACTAAACTCGTAAACCATATGAAACAGGGGGACAGTTTGCTGCCCCCTCGCATCCTTATCTCAAAAATTATGCCTTACTTTCGCCTATTTCATCGCCTCTTCAACTGCAACCGCTACCGATACAGTAGCCCCAACCATCGGGTTGTTTCCCATACCCAGAAAGCCCATCATCTCAACGTGAGCAGGAACTGATGAAGACCCTGCGAACTGAGCATCAGAATGCATTCTTCCCATTGTATCGGTCATACCGTAGGAAGCCGGGCCTGCCGCCATATTATCCGGGTGCAATGTTCTTCCGGTACCGCCGCCTGAGGCAACTGAAAAGTACTTCTTATCCATCTCATTGCATTCCTTTTTGTAGGTGCCTGCCACAGGGTGCTGGAATCTTGTAGGGTTAGTAGAATTACCCGTAATAGAAACATCGACGCCCTCCATATGCATAATAGCGACACCTTCCCTTACATCATCAGCCCCAAAGCATCTTACCTTTGCCCTGTCGCCCTTGGAACACTTAATTTCCTTCACTACATCAAGCTTTCCGCTGTAATAGTCAAGCTTGGTCTCAACATATGTAAATCCATTAATTCTTGAAATAATTTGAGCAGCATCCTTGCCAAGTCCGTTAAGTATAACTCTCAGCTGCTCAATTCTGACCTTATTGGCTGAATTTGCGATGCCGATGGCCCCCTCTGCCGCCGCAAATGACTCATGACCTGCAAGAAATGCAAAGCATTTGGTCTCCTCGCGAAGCAGCATGGCCCCAAGGTTACCGTGTCCCAGCCCAACCTTTCTGTCCTCTGCCACAGACCCGGGAATGCAGAAGGACTGTAAGCCTTCTCCTATTGCTTCGGCAGCATCTGCAGCCTTCCTGCAGCCCTTCTTAACCGCTATTGCAGCACCTGCCACATAAGCCCAGCATGCATTCTCAAAGCATATAGGCTGTATTTTCTTCACAATATTGTAGGCATCGATGCCCTTCTCATCGCAAATCATCTTTGCTTCCTCTAAGGACGCAATGCCATATTTGCTCAATGTAGCATTTACCTTATCTATCCTTCTTTCATAACTTTCAAATAATGCCATGACTTTTATCCCTCCCCCAATTATTCCCGACGCGGATCAATAAACTTAACTGCTTCATCGAACCGACCATATTTGCCTGTAGCTTTTTTAACTGCTTCATTCGCATCTGTGCCCTTTTTGACCATTTCCATCATCCTGCCCAGGTGCACAAACTCGTAACCAATGATTTCGTTATTCTCGTCGAGTCCGGCGCGTGTTATGTAGCCTTCAGCCAGCTCCAGATATCTGGGCCCCTTTGCAAGCGTACCATAGGTTGTGCCGATCTGACTCCTTAAGCCCTTACCAAGATCCTCCAGACCTGCGCCAACAGGTAATCCGCCCTCTGAAAATGCTGTCTGGGTTCTTCCATAGACGATCTGCAGGAACAATTCTCTCATTGCCGTGTTAATCGCATCACAAACCAGGTCAGTATTCAATGCTTCAAGGATAGTCTTGCCGGGAAGAATTTCAGAAGCCATGGCCGCTGAATGGGTCATGCCGGAGCAACCTAATGTCTCAACCAATGCCTCCTCAATAATTCCTTCCTTTACATTCAAGGTCAGCTTGCATGCTCCCTGCTGTGGTGCACACCAGCCAACGCCGTGCGTAAGACCGGATATGTCCTTTACTTCCTTTGACTGGACCCATTTCCCTTCCTCGGGAATAGGTGCGGAACCATGATTTGGTCCCTTTGCCACACACGTCATTCTTTCAACTTCATGTGAATAAATCATTCTATGACCCCTTTCCATATGTAAATAGTATGGTAGTTTTTTAAAATCGGCTATTTCTATACAAAGTATGGCAGCCGTATCAACAATTATTCTACTATAATATATGGGAAAAGTATATGTGAATTTTTTATCATTGTATTGCGAATAATTCTTTCAATTCAAGTAGCGTCTGATTTTTTGAACAAATGCCTATACTATCAATAAACACCGCATCGAAAGCTATCAATTTAAAATAGTCCAGCTTTTCAGCATCAATCATTCTAAACATTTTCTCAAGAACTTGTGTGTCGTCCGAATTGCCCTTTGTAACAAAATATCTTGCTCCATAAAGAGGAAAGCTTTGCTTAAGTCTATCCTGCATCCATATTTCGTTTGGTACATAGACCAGCATCTCCTGCTTCTTCGTATTTTTCTTTTTAAATAAGGAAGCTGGAAAAGACCTCCCTGAATCGGAAGTGGACTCAAAGCATCTGTATTCGAGATTCAGGTCGCGGACTGCCTCAAGGAATGACAAAAAATACTGCTCGCGCTTCGAGTCAGGCAGATTCATAAGGGAAGTATCCAGGCTGATTACAACGTCACCCTTCCCTATCAGCTTAGTAATAGCTTCATAATGGTTGGATATCTGATCATCCCTTGACCTTCCATGTTCAAACGTTAATACGAGATTAGGACTGTCCAGTGAGGAGTCCGACCTGATTTCACGTATCCTTATTTTGCCACTCATTCTCATTTATCTCCTTAAGTATATAGACAAAGTATACCATTTCCATGGAATGATGTACAACACCTTGAATAAAAGTCGGTGGCAGAATCGTAAAAAAACCTATATAATAGCGGTAACAAACGTAAACGATTTTTATTATATAAGGCTTTTGCCCTATACACAAAGAAGGATTTGAATAAACATGAATAATCAGGCACCTGAATTTCAAT
>CAZQCL010000030.1:13996-15514 GCA_964592435.1 uncultured Oscillospiraceae bacterium | reverse complement strand
AGAATATCACAACAAAGACAAATAAGCAACACAATCCTTTATATAAACAAGGAGGCTGCATAATATGAAATCTGTATACCTGAAAAAGCCTAATGAAATCAGCATAATGGAAATTGATAAGCCGGTATATAAAGAGGGGTTCGCTGTTGTCAGAATAAAATCTATGGGCATCTGCGGATCGGATATAGGTGCTTTTCGGGGTGTGAACCCGATTGTTAGTTATCCGCGTATAATCGGCCATGAGCTGGCCGGTATTGTAGAGGAGATTGGGGAAAACCCCAAGAAAATAAGAAAAGGCGATAGAGTTGTTGTTGATCCTTATCTTTGGTGCGGCCAATGCTATCCTTGCTCAATGGGCAGGACAAACTGCTGTGAAACGCTAAAATGCCTCGGTGTGCATGTGGATGGCGGCATGACAGAATATCTGTTACATCCGGCACACATGCTTGTTCCCCTAGCGGAGGACATTCCATGGGAATTAGCTCCACTTTCTGAGCCTCTGACCATAGCTCTGCACGGTATCCATCGGGCAAAGCTGGCGGTCGGCCAGCACATTGCCATCAATGGCGCAGGAACGATTGGCTTGCTGGCGGCGCTGTGCGCAATAGCTTACGGGGCCGTGCCCATCCTTATCGATCCGATAGAGGAGCGACTTGCTTACGCCCAGCAATTGGGGGTCAGGCATACCATATGCATTCCAAGGCAAAATGCGATAGAAGAAATTCAAAGTATTACCAATAACCGTATGGCAGAAGTGGTTATGGAGGCATCTGGTGCGAACGCGGCTATACGTGCTTGTTTCAATATGGTATCTTATGCGGGCAAGATTGTTCTTACGGGATGGCCTAAAGAGGAAACTATGCTACCTACCAACATTATTACCACGAAAGAGCTTGATGTGCTTGGTGGCAGGAACAGCAAGAATGAGTTCGGTGAAGCTCTTAACCTGATTGAAAACGGTAAAGTTGATGTTAGAGCGGTGCTCAGCAAGGTGATAAAAATTGACGAGGTGCCTGAGGCTGTTCGCGAGCTGTCAGATTATCCCGGCCGATATCTTAAAATAGCGGCGCTGATTGACTGACGTTTTCTCTTAGGGAAAAGCCGCTAATAATTACATAAGTGTCCTATAATATAATTAAAGCTCGTCACGGGTGTTTTGTACTTGTGACGGCTTTTTTTATGTATATGGCAGCATCCGGTATCTATAATAATGGTATGACCAATATGTATAAAATGAGTTTTTAAGACAGCCGTCAAAAAGGAGCGAGCTCACAGGAATATTGGTTAATATATTAACAAACTACTAATAGAATGGCCACAATTTACAATATAAAGACATTTATTATTTTTTTAAAATAAATATTGACATTTTAAATGGTATGACGTATTATAGTTTTGTAAACAAAACTCAATACATTCTTACAACTAAATAAATATAATCTTTCAATGAATTATTAAAAAGACAATCCAGCAGATAACCCAACAAACAATCCAGCAGATAATCCAACAAACAATCCA
>CAZQCL010000030.1:0-13896 GCA_964592435.1 uncultured Oscillospiraceae bacterium | reverse complement strand
GAGAACATAAAGAAAAAGTAATTGTAAAGTGAGGCTGAGCTTATGAGTTATTCTATCAGCGACATCCATGAAGTTCAAAAGAAAGCGATTGACATCCGGGCAAATATTCTTGAAATGATTCCCGCAGGAAAGGTTGGTCATTTAGGGGGAAGCTGCTCTTCGGCAGATATTGCGGCAGCTCTATATTTCAAGCATATGAATGTGTACGATAACCCAAACGATCCAAGACGTGACAGGTGTATATTCAGTAAAGGGCATGCGGTGCTGGCGCAATATGCCTGCTTTGTTGAGCTGGGATACGTTGACCGCAGTGAGCTCGCAAAAGTAAAAACCATAGATGGTATCTTGCAAGGTCACCCGGATATGGATATGACACCGGGCATCGAAGCGGTAACGGGTTCTTTGGGGCAAGGCTTATCAATTGCCGTAGGAATGGCAATGGGGCTAAGATTGGACAATAACAAATCCAGAGTATATGTCATATTAGGTGACGGAGAGATTGCAGAAGGCCAGATATGGGAAGCAGCCATGGCGGCTTGTGCCTACAAGACCGATAATCTGTGCGCTATCCTGGATTGCAACGGAGTGCAGGCAACAGAAGCCACTGAAAAGGTATTCCCAATATGCTCTATCAAGGAAAAATGGTTTGCATTCGGATGGTATGTAATTGAAATAGATGGCCATAACATAGAGGATATTTTAGAAGCTCTGGAAGAAGCAAAAAATATTAAGGGCAGGCCTACAATGATAATTGCAAATACGATAAAAGGCAAAGGCTTCCCCTTTGCGGAGGGCCAGGCAAAATACCACAACGGTGCTCTGAGTGAAGAAGAATACCAACAGGCGCTTGAAATTATCGAGCAAATGAGAAAGGAAGTTTGACACATGGAAATGATGAGTTCAAGAAGTGCATATGGCGAGGCCTTAGTAAAGCTTGGCGCAGCAAATAAAAATATTGTTGTGCTCGAGGCGGATCTTGGCAAATCTACCATGACATTTATGTTTGGTGACGAGTACCCTGAACGCTATTTCCAGGTGGGAATCGCGGAACAGAATATGGCATCTATTGCAGCAGGTTTAGCGCTATCAGGGAAAACCGCTTTTATCAATTCCTTTGCAGTATTCTCCACCGGCAGAGCTTATGATCAGATTAGGTCGTCAATCTGTATCCCAAATCTGGATGTCAAGATTTGTGGTTCTTCTGCAGGACTTTCGGATTATGGAGACGGAAAGACACACCAATCGGTGGACGATATTGCACTAATGAGGGTGCTGCCCAATATGAAGGTTCTTTCTCCGATGGATGCAGTTGAAACTGCCCAAATGGTTGAGGCTATGGTCAATACTAAAGGGCCTTGCTATATTCGCATCAACCGCAACAATCTGCCAGTCTATACTGATCCGGATGAGGAGTATTACATAGGAAAGATGACCCAGATACGTGAAGGCAAGGATGTGGTCATATTTGCTACCGGCGTTATGGTATCCCAAGCTGTAAAGGCTGCCGAAATAATGGTGAATGAAGGGGTTACTGTACGGGTAGTCAACATAAGCACAATTAAACCATTGGATAAAGAAGCATTAAATAGCTATTGCCATGGTGTGAAGGGTGTTGTAACGGCAGAGGAGCACAGTATTCACTGCGGTCTGGGCTCAACAGTATGCGAGGCACTTTCAGGCAGTAGGCTTCCTATTGAAATGGTCGGGATAAACGACATGTTTGGCCGTTCCGCAGAGAATTACGATATTATTTTGGAAAGCTACCATTTGATGCCTGAGGATATCGCTTCAAAAATCAGGCTGGTATTGAAAAAGTAAGAGCTTTATGAAAGGGTTCGCCAATGCTAAACGATATGGAAATCCAAGGAGCAAATCCGGACAATATCCCTTTATCGGAAAAGGTTGCAGAACATATTGTTAAGTATATCCAGGAAAACAGGCTAAAAAAGGGTGACCGGCTTCCGAATGAAAGAACTCTTGTTGAGCAGCTTGGTGTTAGCAGGAGTACTATCCGAGAGGCTATGCGCAGCTTGAGCTCCAGGAGCATTGTGGTTATACGCCAGGGAAGCGGGACTTACATTTCCAATCTTCCGGGAGTTACAGAGGATCCTCTAGGGCTCAAATTCAAGTACAACAAAGAGAAAGTTATCATGGATCTTCTTGAAATCCGCTATATTATGGAGCCAACTATCGCTTCCTACAGTGCACAGCGCGCCAGCGAAGAGGATGTAGAAGAGATATTGCGTCTGGCAGAGCAGGTGGCTGAAAAAATTAGTGCAGAAGAGGATCATATTGAGGAAGACGTTGCTTTTCACTGCAAGATAGCCCAAAGTATGGGCAATGATATTCTTGATGTTATATTCCCGCAGATCGTTGAAGGTGTTCGGCTTTTTGCAACCCTGCTCGGAGGGAGAATAATAAAAGATGTAGTAATCGATCATGACCGGATTGCTAATGCCATAAGCATAGGCGATACCATGGGCGCATATAATGCTATGCTGGTTCATCTGGAGAGAAACAAATACGCCATTAAAGATTATCTTGAGCAAAATAATAAAAAGGGGTTATAGGAAGTGCTTATGAAAGCTGTTTATTATGTCGCCGATAATAAAATGGAAATTAGAGACATACCGGTTCCTGAACCCGGGATCGACGAATATTTGATAAAGGTTGACGCCTGTGGAATATGCGGATCGGATGTTGAAGGCTATTTAGGTAAGACAGGAAGACGCATCGCTCCGATGATAATGGGGCATGAGTGTGCCGGAACTGTGGTATCTTCTCCTTTGAGCGGCGTACATGCTATCGGTTCCAGGGTGGCGGTTTTTCCAAAGTATTTTTGTGGCACGTGCGAAACCTGCCTCAAGGGAATGGTAAATGTATGCCCAGATGCTAATTTCATCGGAGTAATGGACTGCGATGGCGCAATGACGGAATACGTATGTGTAAAGGAGCAGTATCTTATTCCCTATAACGGAATAGACGCAGATATTGCATCATTGGCAGAACCTGCGGCAGTATCTTACAATGCAGTGTACAAGCTGAGTGAATCTCAGATCCTAAATGCGAAAAGCATACTGGTTGTCGGTGCCGGTACCATTGGCCTAATGGCTCTTGTGTGGCTTAAGTACCGCGGAGCGAAGCACGTTATTGTAAGCGATGTCACCGATTACCGACTCGAAATTGCAAAGCAAATGGGAGCAGATGACATTGTGAACCCCTCAGGATGTGATTTTGTAAAGAGCATAGCAGATCTAACCGATGGGGCAATGTGTGATATTAGCATTGAGGCAGTAGGTATAAATTCAACAGCACAGTCCTCATTGGATGCGTTGAATATTTCCGGCTGCGCAATATGGATTGGAAACGCTTCCAGGATGGTTTCTGTTAATATGCAAAATATTGTTACCAGAGAACTTACAATTAAAGGCAACTACATATATGGAATGGATGATTTTGTAAGAAGCGTTAGGCTTCTTGCGGACAAAGCAATTGACGTAGAACCTCTCATTACGCATCATATGGATATGAACGAAGGAGCAGAAGCCTTTGAATTACTGAAGAATAATCAGGACGGAAAAGCTATTAAGGTTGTATTAACTAATTCGTAGGTACAGTATATAAAAACTAATTCCAAGGCTTGGAAATACATGCCAAGTCTTGTTATTAAAAAAAGAGAGGAGATCCAATTATGAAAAAGATCTTGGTTATTGTACTTGCTTTGATGCTACTGTGTGTAACTGCATGCTCAGCACCTACAGGAAGCGACAAATCCTCTGGTGGAGCCGCTGCGGCAAAGACTGCTGCGGGCTCCTCTGCTTCTGCAGGCGGAGGAGAAGAATTCCGCATCAGTACCTACCTCCAGTTATCTGGCAATAACGCTGAGGCCGGAAATAATGCCAAGAACGGCATTGACCTGGCTGTAAAGCATGTCAATGACAACGGCGGATTCAATGGCGCAACCGTCGTAGTAACCCACTATGACACTACCGGAAGTACTGAGGAGGCAGTAAAGATTGTTCAGAAGGTTATCGAGAACAAGAACGCTGATGCAATTATTGGCTCTGTTAACTCCAATGAAGTTTCCGCCTGTAACTCTTACATCAATGAGGCTGAAATTTATCACTTTGGTTTGGGCACATCTGCTACCTGGATGGAAGACCAAAGTATGATCTGGACATTCCGCGCCAGTGCAAACAACAATCGTATTGCCCCTCTTGATGTGGACATGATTCTTGATCTTGGTTTTAAGAATTGCGCCATTATCAGCGGTACGGATGACACCGGAAAATCTACCGCAGATGCCTTCCAGGCCGCTGCTGTTGAGAAGGGTCTTGAGATTACCACCAGGCAGGAATGTGACACCGCAGATACTGACTTTAGTGGACAGATTACCCAGATTCTTGCTACCGATCCTGACATCATTTTTATGTCCCTGATCGGTGACACCTTCGGACCTTTCACTAAGCAGCTTCGCAATATGGGCTACAAGGGTATGCTGTCGGCTAAAGAATGCTTCTCCACAGCATACCAGGAGGTTGCCGGCCACGAGAACTCCAACTACATAGCTTTTGTGTACCCCTATGTTCCTTATAACGTTGTGGAGGAGTGCACAATTCCTTATATGAAGACTATGCTGGAGAAATATGTCGCGGAATTTGGCAAATGCCCGACTCATGAGTCTGCCTACCGTGGCTGGGATACAATGATGGCCATGTGGGAAGCCAGCAAGATTGCAGGCAAAAATGACGACGATTCACTGCGCCAGGCTACTCATAAGGTCAAGATCGACGGTCTCGGCGGTACTCTGGATTACACCAAAGGTGACCGTGAAGGCTATAGCGCCTTCTACTCGTTCATACTGGTCGACGGAAAGAACATTGTACTTGATGATTGGCTGAAGTCAGGTGGCTATGAGGCCTACAAGGCCGCTACCGGTCGTGACCGCTAATATGAAATGAGAGAAAGCGGAAACTTGTAAATAACTTTATATCGGGATTGAAGGTCCATGCTGGTCAATCCGAGGCGGGCGAACCCCCGATGCTTCGCCTGCCTCTATCTTATTATGAAATCACAAAACGGCACTGGGCAAAGGGGGAATAAAATGTTTAAGGTTTTGCTTATAAACGGCCTTATTATCGGAGGCATATATGCAATGATAGCATTAGGCTATAGCCTGATTTACAGAGCTTCGGGTTTAATGACTTTTGCACAGGGAGATATAATTACCCTGGGAGCTTATCTTGGTTTGACTTTTTATAGTATTCTGGGGTTAAATTTCTTTATATCATTCCTACTTACTTTCGTTTGTGCATTTATATTCGGTGTTCTCCTGGAAAAGGGAGTTATCCGGGCATTATTGAATAAAAGCGTAATACCCATATACATTGTTCTTGCTACCATAGCAGTTTCCTACATTATTCAAAACTCTATGCAGGCACTATTCGGTACCACAACGTTGAGATTCCCACAAGTATTCAGTGTAGGCACATTGACTATATTTGGCATTACAGCCCAAGCAGAGGCTTATGCTTGTTTATTCATATCTGTTGTGCTTATGCTATTACTGCACCTTTTTATGACAAAAACAAAATTCGGCATCGCAATGAGAGGTGCTGCAATGGATTCGCTGGCGGCTGAATCCTGCGGCATCAACACATCCACAACTACGGGTATTACATGGGGTCTTGCCGCTGCTATTGCTTCAATTGCGGGTATGCTTTTGGGACCCATGTACGGCGTTTATACCATGCTGGGCTCAATCATTGGAAGAAAGGGATTCGCGGGTGCGGTTATCGGAGGCTACGGAAATATGTACGGCGCTATGATCGGCGGCATAATTTTGGGTTTGATAGAAACCTTTGTGGCGGGGTATTGGACTGGTACTTACAAAAATCTTATTGCCTACGCCATACTGATTATATTCTTGTTCGTCAAACCTACCGGCATTTTCAATGAAAAAGCCATTCATGACGTGTAATCTATGCAGATGGAGAATGGAGGTATCAATTTGAAATTTTTAAATAGACAAAAAAAGTTACCATTGATTGCAGGATTGTGTGTGTTTCTTTGCCTACTACCGTTTGTGACCAGGCTTGTTGCCGGTAACCAATACCCATTATTGATTATGTGTATTATGCTGATATACATTATTGCTGTTTCCGGTCTCGACATACTTTTTGGATATAGTGGGCAGATTTCATTAGGACATGCCGCATTTTTTACAATCGGTGCGTATACATCGGGATTGCTTAATATGTATTTTAACCTTCCTTTGTATATTACTATTCCCATTGCAACTGTCTTATCGGCAGCTTTAGGAGCATTGCTTGCGTATCCGGCATCCAAGTTGAAATTTCACTTTCTTTCACTTGCTACTGTAGCCTTCGGCGAGATAACCTACTATTTCCTATACTGCTCACCCGGCGGGTTTACTCGCGATTTTAAAGGCATTAATGTGGTAGGTATAGGGTTCCTGGGCGAAAATTATCTGAAGTGGTATTTCTTCCTTTTGGCTTTTGTTGTGCTTGCTTTGCTTGCTAAGACCTCTCTCATAAATTCTCGTACGGGCCGTGCGTTTATTGCCATTCGAGAAAATACTTATGCGGCAGACTGTATGGGCATTAATGTACGCAAACAGAAAATAGTTGCATTTACGGTAAGTGCTTTTTTTACGGGACTTGCGGGAGCTCTTTATGTGCACCTGATTAAATATATAAGTCCTGAAACATCTATGCAGAAGCAGTCAGTGTTGTTTCTTACCATGCTGCTCTTTGGTGGCACGGCATCTATTCTGGGGACTATTCTGGGCGTTGCGAGCATTGAAATCCTTATAGAGGTCATCCGGCCGCTGCAAGAGTATCAGATGCTATTCTATGGCGTACTGCTGCTCATTGTCATTGTGGCGCTGCCAGGCGGCATATACGGGGGTATAAAGGATTTAATTATTAGTACAAAAAGAAGGAAGGCTGCAAAACAATTTAAGATAACTGCGGGAGGAAGCATAGAAGTTGGGAAGGGTGGTGATGAGTAATGTTGGAAACCAGAAAGGTCACTATCAATTTCGGAGGACTAATCGCTGTCAATGAAGTGAGTATTGAGGTACAGCCCAACAAGATTACTGCCCTAATCGGTCCTAACGGTGCAGGGAAGACCACATTATTCAACTGCATCAGCGGTGTTTACAAGCCCACAAGCGGGGAGGTTCTGCTGGATGGGCAGCATCTGGAGGGCAAAAGGGGCTTTCAGATCAATGCAGCAGGCATAGCCCGTACATACCAGGTTATAAACCTGTTTTGGAAGATGAATGTGCTGGAAAATGTTTTGGTGGGTATGAATTCTCGCTTGGAGGCCAGCTTCTGGGATTCTCTGCTCAATACAAGGAAAAAGCGTACGGAAGAGAAGCGTATCTTTGAAAAAGCTCATGAGTTGCTACAGTTCGTCGGTCTGGATGAGTATGCCGATGCTCCTGCATCCAGCCTCTCTTACGGCAAACAGCGCTTGTTGGAAATTGTCCGTGGGCTTGCCAGTGAGCCTAAGATAATACTACTCGACGAGCCGGCTGCCGGTATGAATACTGCCGAGAAGGCTGAGTTGGATATTCTGCTTAAAAAGATTATTGATATGGGTGTGACCATACTTATTGTGGAACACGATATGAACCTTATCATGCACGTTAGCGACTATATATACGTGCTTAGCAACGGTATGCTTCTGGCTAGGGGAGTACCGGAGGAGATTCAACAGAATCCCGAGGTAATCTCAGCCTACCTGGGAGGTGACGAATAATGGCAAGGCTTCTGGAGTTAATTGATTTCCATTATTACTATGGAAATATACATTCTGTCAAGGGTGTAAACCTATATGTGGATGAGGGTGAAATGGTAACACTTATAGGTGCAAATGGGGCTGGTAAAACTACAACTTTGCAATCAATTTCAGGTCTAACCAGACGCAGCGGTATCGGAGGGAAAATCATCTTTAGGGGTCAGGAAATACAAGGTTATTCAGGTTCCAGGGTAGCTGCCTTAGGGATTGCTCAAGCATTGGAGGGCAGGCGTATTTTCTCCGCGTTGACAGTGGAGGAAAACCTGAGGATGGGTGCATATTTGAGAAAGGATACCAATAACATAAAAAGTGACCTTGAGGATGTTTACAGACGATTCCCCCGGCTTTTGGAACGCCGTATGCAGATGGGTGGCACCCTTTCGGGCGGTGAGCAGCAGATGCTTGCTATAGGGCGTTCACTGCTGAGCAGACCTAAGCTGCTATTACTTGATGAACCGTCCCTTGGCCTTGCGCCGCTTATTGTCAAAGAAATATTCATAGCTGTCAGACAGATTAATAACGAAGGTACAACTGTTCTATTCGTGGAGCAGAACTCAAAAATCGCTTTGTCGACAGCCCACCGCGGCTATGTTATGCAGACCGGGGAAATTGTTATGTCAGACACATGCGAGAACCTCATGGCAAATGAAGAAGTCAAGAAGGCTTACCTGGGTGGCTGAAATAGTATTATTGTTTTTTGGTATATTATTGGAAAATTAAACTACTTGAAATCTTTTCAAAAGAATTGTAAGATGTATTTAGGTGAATTGCGAGGAGAATTCCTTTCAATGAACCATTAAATTAAAAAGTAATTGTACTGATGCATGAGGGTTTGTCCCAAATGTCAAGGCAAGAGTATAAATGATATTTCAAGTAATGCCCACGGTGTGGGTAGCATCTGAAACATTATATCCTTGTGCCTTTCGGTACAGGGATTTTTTATTATTGACAGGGAGGAATGAATTATGGAAACGAGAATTGCCGCTGTAAGTATTATTGTGGAAAACACGGATTCTGTTGAGAAGCTGAATAACCTATTACATGATTATGGGCGATACATCCTGGGAAGGATGGGAATCCCCTACCCAAAACGTAATATTTCTATTATCAGCATTGTCATGGATGCACCCAATGATGTGATCAGCGCATTGTCAGGCAAGCTGGGAATGCTGCCCGATGTGACGGCAAAAACACTGTACTCCAAGCTGCCTTCAGTTGAAGGAGCGAAAGGGTTGGATTAATGCACAGGCTTATTGACAGGCTGCATCAAGAAAAAAAACTCGAAAGGGACGAGCTCATAACACTGCTGAGAGGCTTTAAACAGGATGATATACAGTATCTGCATGCTAAGTCAAGAGCAGTGGCTGATTCGTTTTTCGGCAGAAAGGTATATATACGCGGTCTAATTGAATTCACAAATTATTGTAATAATGACTGCTACTACTGCGGGATCAGAAAAAGCAATTTGAATGCAGAGCGTTATCGCCTCGAAAAAGAGGAAATTCTGAGATGCTGTGAAGCTGGATATAGGCTTGGCTTTCGAACCTTTGTGCTACAGGGCGGGGAAGATTTGTGGTATTCAGATAAGAAGCTTGTGGATATCATTGCATCCATTAGAAAAGCGTATCCCGACTGTGCGATTACCCTTTCCATAGGAGAGAGGACATATGAACAGTATTTACATTATTTTAATGCAGGAGCCGATCGTTATTTACTCCGTCATGAAACTGCAAATGCGAACCATTATGCTAAAATCCATCCTGTCGGACTTAGCTGCGAAAACAGGAAGCGTTGCCTGTATGATTTAAAAGATATCGGCTATCAGACCGGCACCGGCTTTATGGTTGGATCGCCCTACCAGACTGCCGAAAGCCTTGCAGAGGACTTATCGTTTATTAAGGAACTTGAACCGCAGATGATTGGAATAGGCCCATTTATATCGCATAAGGAAACGCCCTTTGCAGATTTCCCATCGGGGACCTTGGAATTAACCCTGTTCTTAATAGGAATATTGAGGCTTATGCTACCCAATGTGTTGCTTCCTGCCACAACAGCGCTTGGAACGATACATCCTCAAGGAAGGGAAATGGGTATCCTGGCAGGTGCTAATGTAGTAATGCCAAACCTGTCTCCGCTTGATGTAAGGAAGAAATATTTGATATACGACAATAAGCTTTGCTCCGGCGGAGAGGCGGCAGAGGGTCTTGTTAGCTTACAAAACAGTCTGAATAGAATTGGCTATAGGGTAGTAGTGAGCAGGGGGGATTTTCAGCCTGTGTAAGTGTTTAAGCATGCATAAAGTAAGGACAAATGCAGCAGAAAAATATAGAGACGATATAGGAAGGGGAGCGAGAGCTTATGAGCCTAAATGACACGCCAAGATCAAGCCGTTTGCACATAGGCGTTTTTGGCAGACGGAACAGCGGGAAGTCTTCATTAATCAATGCGATCACAGGACACGATACAGCCATTGTTTCCGAGCATGCAGGTACTACGGCAGACCCTGTATATAAATCCATGGAGATTCACCCAATCGGGCCTTGCGTTTTGATTGATACGGCGGGCTTCGACGATGCGGGGGAAATAGGGAGCTTGAGGGTTGCAAAAACAAGAGAGGCGGCAGAGAAGACTGACATTGCACTTGTTGTTTTCAGCGCAGATACAATCGGTGGTAAAGCTTCGGCCGGGGACATAGATCCGGAAAGAAAATGGATAGAGGAGCTTAAAAAGAAAAACATTCCGGTAATCCCTATTTTGAATAAATCGGATTTAGTAGACAATGTGAAGATTGTTTCAGAACACATTGAGAGCAGCATTGGTATAAAGCCTATTACAGTCAGTGCAAAGGACAGTATTGGAATTGAACAGATGTATTCTGCTCTTGCACGGAATTTGCCCGAGGACTATGATGCAAAAAGTATTACAGGAGGGATTGTTCAAGACGGAGATACTGTAATGCTTGTTATGTCTCAAGACATTCAAGCACCAAAGGGACGGCTGATTCTGCCGCAGGTGCAGACGCTTAGGGAGCTATTGGATAGGAAGTGTGTCGTTTTATGCGTTACCGCCGATAGGCTCGAGGAAGCAATAAAAGCACTGGCCTCACCGCCGGCTGTTATTATTACCGACTCCCAGTTTTTCAAAAGAGTGTATGAAAAAAAGCCTGAGGGAAGCAAATTAACTTCCTTTTCAGTATTATTTGCCGGTTACAAGGGAGATATGGAATACTTTGCAAAAAGTGCAGCCGCCATCGATATGCTTTCAGAGGATTCAAGAGTGCTTATTGCAGAGGCCTGCACCCATGCACCACTTTCTGAGGATATCGGCAGGGTGAAGATACCGGCGCTTCTTAAGAAGAAGATAGGCGAGAAGCTGCAGATAGATATTGTCAGTGGTACGGATTTTCCTGAGGACTTAAGGAATTACGATCTGGTCATTCACTGCGGAGCGTGCATGTTTAACCGCAAATACGTTCTTTCGCGTGTAGAAAGGGCTTCGGGGCAGCGTGTTCCTATGACAAATTACGGGATAGCAATTGCTTATTTGTCGGGAATACTTGACAAAATAGACCTTAAGCAAGCAAAAACTGAAAACGAATAAAAATAAAATTTGTAATGAAGGGTGAAAAAAATGTATAAGGTAAAATCTATGGACTCAAATGAATTTATTGATGATGCAGAGGTAGTGGAATCAATCAGCGAGGGAAAAAGGCTTTCTAAGGACAAGGGCGAGATTGATAGAATCCTGAGCAAGGCAAGAAAATATCAAGGCCTGACACATAGAGAGGCTGCGGTTTTGCTTGAGATTGACGATGATGAAACACTCGAGAAGATGTACAAGATCGCAAGAGAGATAAAGGAAGAGATTTACGGCAAGAGAATTGTTTTGTTTGCACCCTTGTATCTATCCAGCTATTGCGTGAATAATTGCAGGTATTGCGGATATAAGTGTTCGAACAACATCGGCAGACATCAGCTCACTCAGGACGAGCTACGGGAGGAAGTCAGGGCACTGGAGGCTATGGGACATAAGAGGCTGCTGCTGGAAGCAGGCGAGGATGATGAGAAATGCCCGATTGATTATATATTGGAATGTATAAAGACAATCTACGATGAGAAATTTGAAAATGGTGCAATCCGCAGAGTAAATGTGGATATTGCCGCAACAACAGCAGAAAACTACAAAAAGCTGAAGGATGCTAAGATTGGCACATATATACTATTCCAGGAAACATATCATAAGCCTACCTATCTTCAGATGCATCGGGGGCCAAAGCATAATTATGAGTGGCATACCGAAGCCATGGATAGAGCGATGCTTGGCGGCGGAATAGACGATGTTGGTATCGGCCCTTTATTTGGTTTGTATGATTATCATTACGAGACGGTTGCCCTGCTGATGCATGCGGAGCATTTGGAAGCTGTAACAGGCGTCGGCCCGCACACTATTTCGTTTCCAAGGCTTTTACCTGCTGAGGGCGTTGATTATGGCAGCTTTCCATACCTGGTGAACGACAGAGATTTTAAAAAGATTGTTGCGACAATACGCCTGGCTGTACCTTACACTGGGATGATTTTGTCAACGCGTGAAAGCGTGGATTTCCGTAACGAGCTCTTAGAAATAGGAATTTCCCAGATGAGTGCCGGATCTTCTGTTGGAGTCGGAGGATATGCAAAAAGGGCAACTGTAGATGATAGTGGTGTGGAGGAAAAACCGCAGTTCAATCTGGCAGATCACAGGAAGCCTTTGGATGTGATCAAGGGGCTTGTAAGTGACGGCTACATCCCGAGCTACTGCACGGCTTGCTACAGGGAGGGAAGAACCGGTGACCGCTTTATGCCTTTGGCGAAGTCAGGTCAAATCAAGAATTGCTGCCTTCCCAATGCACTGCTCACATTCGAGGAGTACCTGAGAGACTACGCTGATGATGAACTGAAGCAAATGGGTCAAGAAATGATTGATAAGGAAATCCATACAGTCCCCAATGAAAAGCAAAGAGCAAGAGCCGTCGATTATCTAAAAAGGATACGTGAGGGTGAAAGCGATTTGAGATTCTAAAGTATTATTTAATTTGAATGCTGCCCTACGCTTTATGTGTCATGCGTTTTATTCCATATTCTATTGCGCGCACTATAAAAAAATGGTATGCTAAAAACGTTTGAAACACCGTATTTGGTAATTATGATGAATAATAGCAGCACACGAAAACAATAGAAAGATGATGAATAATGACGATTACATTTATAGATTTTTTAGAGCAGCTGTTTGCAAATCCGGTCTTATTGGTAACTGTTTTATTAACATTGAGCGTTGTTTTAGTTAATGGCTGGACTGATGCTCCAAATGCTATTGCCACTTGCATATCCACTCGTTCAATGAGCCCGCGGCCTGCTATTATTATGGCAGCCGTGTTTAACTTCCTGGGCATACTGGTCATGACAGCAATTAATTCCAGGGTAGCCCAGACCATTTATAACATGGTCGATTTCGGGGGGGATTCCGGCAATGCCCTTATAGCGCTCTGCGCTGCAATGTTTGCAATCGTTATATGGGCAGTTGCGGCATGGTGGTTCGGGATTCCCACCAGCGAAAGCCATGCATTAATTGCAGGAGTTAGCGGCGCTGCTATTGCGCTGCAGGGAGGAATTTCCGGCATCAATCCCAATGAATGGGTGAAGGTTATTTATGGTCTGATGCTTTCTCTTTTGCTGGGGTTTGGCTCCGGCTGGCTGGTTGCAAAATTAGTAGCATTTATTTTCAAGAGAGTCAACAGAAGAAGGACCTATTCGCCATTTAAATACGCACAGGTATCGGCCGCTGCCGGTATGGCCTTTATGCATGGTGCTCAGGATGGGCAAAAATTCATGGGCGTCTTTTTGCTTGGAATTTTTCTTTCAAGGGGACAAGCTACAGTTTCTGAATTTTCGATTCCGATCTGGCTGATTATCCTGATCTCTGTGGTGATGGCCTTAGGCACATCGATAGGTGGCATGCGTATTATAAAGTCTGTCGGTATGGATATGGTGAAGCTGGAAACATACCAGGGCTTTTCAGCCGATTTGGCCAGCG
>CAZQCL010000029.1:0-16414 GCA_964592435.1 uncultured Oscillospiraceae bacterium | reverse complement strand
TCTGCCATGGTAGTTTTCTTCTCTGCGGCATCAGCTGCTTTCTTTTTCGTGTCGGCATCTGCCTTCTTTGCAGCGGCAGTCTTCTTCCCCGCGGTAGTCTTCTTCTCTGCGACGCTACTTGCCTTCTTTGCCGTACCTGCTGCCTTCTTAACGGTGGTTGTCTTTCTGGCTCTGCTTTTCGGCTTCTCTTTCGCGAGCGCTTCTATGCGTTCTTTTTCCTGTCTTTCCAACTCTAATCTTTGCTTCTCTTTTTCCAGCTCTTTTTGTTCCAGCCTGATTTTAAGATCATCTTTGATTTCCTTTTTCAATGCGGAATTCTCAATTTTCAAAAACCTTTCGAAACAATCGGGATAGACAAAAGCCTTTTCTCCGATTCCTTCCTCGAACTGTATGCGAATAACCCCATTCTCCTGGGATTTAATAACACCCGTTCCAAAAGTAACATGCTTAGCCTTTTCATTAAGCAAACTCATCTCAATTCTCCTCCTCCGCTCAAATATGACCGCATAGTATATTAAGCATTTTCATGCTCAGTGCCATTTTTATTATCTTTGTCCCATATTTCCTGGCATTCTCTTATGACATTTTGCATACAATATCCTATGCATCCTTCTGGCTTTCTGTATGCACATTGCTCACAATAATATGGTTCACCCATTTGCGTCAGCTCCGGCTTCCCATCAGGCTCATCAACAGCTTCCGTATCTATAAAGCAAACATCAAGCATGCATCTCCAGTTACTATAATATTTGCAGTAAATACAGTCGCGCTTCTTCATGTCTGCTTTTTTCAATTTAATCATTGGCATTCTTCTCTTTCGTGTTGACTAACAATGTCCGCTATGTAGCTTTCAACCTGTTCTCTGGTCATTTCCAGGGAAATGGAGAGTTCGGCGTACAACAAATCTTCAGCCATATGCAAATAGCGTTCGTCTATTTGACCCAGACGTTTCTTTTGCTCGCTCAACTCCTGTTTCCTTTGATACAATGTCTTAATGATTCGTATCCATTCATAGCAGTCATAGGTACGGATCGCAGTCTTATATTGCACTTCGCGTTTTTTGTCGTTGATGTTCCAGTAAGGTTCTACAAATGGAATCTGATTGATAAGCTCCTGTGCTTCTTCGTTTGTGATTATTTTGCGCATAACCGTTGTGGAATTGTCAACAGGTGAATATATCGTACTCCCTTTCATATACACCGGCTCAAGAATATAGTACTTTTCAGTGGTGTCTATATCATAGATAAGGGGAACACAGATATCTTTTACAACACATACACCGCTGCTCCCGTAAATTATAAAATCATCGATCTGAAATCTTGTATTACTTTGACTTTGCATTGCCTCTGCCTCTTTCGTAAAAAATAACTGTTTACTCAAATGAGCTAACAGCCTTAAAAATATACAGCTACATTAATATAAGTATTCACATCAAACGCCCAATATATGTTCTGTGAATTGACAAAATATTATATTATAATAGTATTATAACAGAAAAACAAGACCTAATGTAAGCTAAATCTAAAAACAGTACAAAATTCGTAAATAATGCACAAATAGCTTATATAAGTGTTGTGCATTATTACTACATCTATTATCAAAGCCAAATAAACCTTGCAAATGGACAAACAATCAATTTATCCCTTCCTAAGAAGTATTTCGCAGCAAGCCTGGTAATAGGAGGGGTTAAGGGCTAAGGACCCGCAATCAATAGGGATGGTTGTTTCTTCAAGGGCGCTTCCACATATGTTTTAGAAAAGAAGGATTTTGGCATGTCTTAATGGAAATCTAATTAGTATCTGCATGTAATTAGTATCCAGGTAGGGCATTTGCGACGTAACATGTTTTAAGTTCCGCTAGCACAATACATTACAGGTATGTATAAAAGTATGCCATCATATATTGTGTAGCTAAACTATATTAAGGTAACATCGCAAAAGCCTTAGGTAAGAGTGTTTAGTATATGAGGAGCGTCTAACATGAATAACAAAAACTCATCAATGAAGGTCCGCATAATACCGATGACGGAGAATATAACAAGAGTTGTATATGGGCACACGAACGACAAGGCCTGCAATAGCATCCTTATTTCAGAAGAATTTATACCTCGGAGGGATTTTGTATCGGATAGATACCAATCCCTAGGCGATTGTATTTTATTTAAAAACAAAGAGGGAGAGATAATCTTAAGGGAGACAGGGCATAGCCTGACGGAAAAGGAGATATACCGTTATTTTACAAAAGGTGAACCTATCGTCAAATACAAGGAAACAGCAAATGGCCAGGTATCTTACGTAGAAAATGAGGAAAGGGAATTTGCAGGTACATCCTATGAGGGAAAGCTGTTTTTTTCTATAACCGAAGAAGAGGGAATCTATGGCTTGGGTCAGCATGAGGATGGGATATACAACTATAATGGCAGGACGGAATACCTGTTCCAGACCAATATGATAATATCCGTTCCTTTTTTTCTGTCATCTCGAAATTATGGGGTATTGATTGATACGGAAGGGGCGGCAATATTTGACTGCAAGGAAGGAAAAATCACATTTACAATAGATACTACCAATGAGCTTTCCTATTATGTCATTGTGGGAGATAGCTTTGAGGAAATCATTGGGGAATTGAGAAGCTTGACGGGAAGAACGCCCATGCTACCAAGGTGGGCTTATGGATACATCCAATCCAAAGAGCACTATCACACTTCCGAGGAGCTAATACATACTGTATTGCAGTTCAGGAAGTCCGGTATTCCAATCGATTGCATCGTACAGGATTGGTATACCTGGGAAGAGGGCTTATGGGGAGAAAAGCGGGTAGATAAAAATAGATATCCAAATCTGAAGGAGCTTGTGGATAAGCTTCATGATCAACATGTGAAGCTCATGGTTTCGGTTTGGCCCAACATGGCAGAAGGCGCAAGTAACCTGCGCGAATTCAAGGATAAAGAGCTGTTGCTGCCTAATGCGAATACATACAATGCATTTGATGAAGAGGCAAGGCTTGTTTACTGGGAACAATGCAATGAGGAATGGTTTTCGGCAGGCATCGACGCATGGTGGTGTGACAATGCCGAGCCTTTTTCAGATGTAGATTGGAACGGAGAGAGCAAAAGGCCCGATGGACTCAGATATCAGCTGATCCTTGAGGAATCGCGCAAGCATATGGACTGGACACGCTTGAACTCATATGGTCTCTTGCATTCTAAGGGCATTTATCAAAATTGGCGCAAAACCAACAAGGAGAAACGTGTTGTGAATCTTACACGCTCCTCCTACATTTCCGGTCAAAGATATGGGACTGTTTCCTGGTCAGGAGACATTAGTGCCAACTGGGCTACATTGAAAAAGCAGATTACAGAGGGCATTAAATTTTGCATGAGCGGTATGCCTTACTGGACGCTTGATATCGGCGCATTCTTTACGGTAAAGGATAAATGGGAAAACAGAGGCTGCAATTGTAGCGGCAATACCAATAAACTGTGGTACTGGGACGGAGATTACAATGATGGCGTGAATGATTTGGGGTATAGGGAGCTATATGTAAGGTGGCTTCAATATGGTACCTTTTTGCCCATGTTCCGTTCACATGGTACGGATACCCCCCGTGAGCCCTGGAATTTTGGTAAACCGGGTGATATTTTTTACGATACTATAATCAAATTTATTGAGCTGCGGTACCAATTACTCCCTTATATCTATTCTCTTGCTGCGCAGGTTAATCAAAACCATTCTACCATCATGCGAAGCTTGATGTTTGATTTTGCAGCGGATGAAAACATTAAAGAAATAAGCGATAGCTTCATGTTTGGAAAGGCATTTCTTGTCTGCCCCGTAACGGAGCCGATGTATTATGGGGCAAACAGTGAGCCGCTTTCGAACAGGAGGAAAATAAAGCAGGTATATTTGCCCGCAGGCGCCCTTTGGTATGATTTTTGGACAAATACTCCCTATATGGGTGGGAAGACAGTGGAATGCAAGGCACCCCTGGATACCATGCCGCTTTTTGTGAAGGCCGGCTCCATTATTCCAATATCCGAGCCACTTTTGTATGCAGATGAAAAGAATGGGGAGGTTTCCGAGATCCTCATTTATGGCGGGGAGAACGGGGAATTTACCCTGTACAATGATGAGGGAGACAATTATTCCTATGAAAATGGCAATTTTTCGTCAATCCATTTGAGCTATAATGATCATTTAAGAGCATTGACCTTTGGAGCGGCATGCGGTCAATTCAAGTATCAGGAATGCTTCAAGATTAAATTGATTGAGAAAGGACACAAAGCAGATACTATTGAGTTTAAATATAAAGGCAAAGAGCAGACCATAGCTCTCCAGGATGGGCAGTAAGGAGCTTGTGATGGGAAGCAGGGGCATTTCTTTGAGAAGTAGAATATTTATTTTTTATGCCGGTATTCTTCTGGCATCCTTATCTGTTTTTACCGTTTTAACCATCAGGATTTCTAATCAGGCGATCTTGGATAAGGCGATCAAAAATGCGGAAAGAGAGTTGTCGCTGATTGACAAGAGCTTACTGAGCTTAACAAATAATTCGGAAAACTATATCAGAATACTGTCTACGGACAACAGATTGCAAAGCCAGTTAGAGCATATAAGAAATAAGGAATTGGATTTCGTAGACAGTGTTGAGGTGGAAAGAACCTTGTCTACCGTTATCAGCAGCAACGTAGTACAGCCGATTACCAATATTGCCGCAGCAAGTATTATATCTGCCGAACGGGAATTTTTTGAAATAGGCTTTGTAGACAACTCCAGTATACGTCCCGTTTTCAACGATGAACTGCTTGACCGCATTGTGGAAAAAAGGACACCTACCTGGACGGGATTGCTTACAATAAAATATAATTCAGCCGGATTTGATGATGTATTTGCCTTAGCAAAACCCATCATTGGATTTGATACCGGACATAACTTAGGAACCGCTATCATCTACCTGAAGGAAAAGGATGTTGCATCTATTTACCTGGACAACATGACTAACCAGGAGGATAGGTTCTTCATCGTAGACGGTCAAATGAACATCATATCGACTCAGGACAAGGAGGAATTGTATAAAAGGTTCGATGAAGGGTTGTATTTGGGTGATTATAAGCTGGAGGAGGTTTGCAACAAGAGCATTATCCGAAATATTAGGGACAAGCAGTCCTTGGTGACAGTACAGGATTTTACAAAGCTGAATTGGAAAATTGTCAGCATAATCCCTCTGGATGAAATTACAAATGAAAACAAAGGAATAACAAAACTTATCGTTATATTAGGTACAATTTGCCTGGTGTGTGCTTTTGTTGCCTCTTTTCTAATATCCTATACAATATCAAAACCGATATTGAGGCTTGTAAGCATCATGAAAGAAATCAAATCCGGCGACTTAAAACTGAGAGCCGACTTAGATGCACAGGGTGAAATCGGAATGCTGGCAGAGGGGTTTAACAGCCTGATGGATAGAGTTAATGAGCTGCTTGAGCAAATCTATGATGAGCAGAAAGAAAAACAGGAATATGAATTCAAGCTTATTCAATCCCAGATTAAGCCTCATTTTTTATACAATACGGTTGAAACAATCATTTCATTTATTAAGCTTGGGCTGAAGGATAATGCTATGCTGACAGCAAAATATCTCGCCGGGTTTTATAGGATTTCATTGAGCAAGGGCAATGATATCATCTCAATTAAAGATGAAATGAACCTGATTGAGAATTATTTATCGATACAAAAGCTTAGATATGTTGAATATCTGGATTTTCACCTGGACTTTAAGGATGAGATATTAAAGTATAGGATTCCTAAATTAACCTTGCAGCCCCTTGTGGAGAATTCGATTTATCATGGATTGAAGCAGAAAGAGGGAAAAGGCATTTTAACCATTAAAGGATACTTTGAGCAGGGCTTAATCAAGATAGAGGTTTGTGACAACGGTGTCGGAATGAATGAGGAGCAAATAGTAAGGATCCTTCATGGAGCATCGAATGACCAGAAGAGTACTGATTTTGGTATTCACAGCGTGGATGCCAGGTTGAAATTATTATACGGAGCCGAGTATGGATTAAGTATTGAAAGCAGGATTTCTGAATATACGAAGGTTACCGTAAGGTTACCTGCAGTAATGGGAGAGAAAACATGACTAAGATTATGATTGTAGATGATGAGTTCTATTTTAGAGAAGCATTGAAGGTTTCACTTCCATGGAAGGAGCTTGGCTTCGAGATATGTGCAGAAGCTAAAAATGGAAAGGACGCTTTGGGAAGGATAGAGGATTGTTATCCCGACATAGTGATTGTTGATATAAACATGCCAATTATGGATGGCTTGGAGCTTGTCCAATGCGTCAGGGACAGAGGAATTAACTGCAGATTTGTCATCCTGACCGGGCACAGTGAGTTCAACTATGCAAAGCAGGCAGTCCAGCTTGGCGTAAACAACTACATACTAAAGCCTGTTGATGAAGAAGAGCTTAAAAACGCATTACTTGAGATTAAAAAAATAATTAATATGGAAGCAAGCATAAAAATTGAGATTGAAGGACTAAAACAACAGGTCAGGGACAGCCTTCCCTTGTTGAAGGACAAGCTGTTGAACGAGTTGATTGAGGGAAGCTTCAGAAGGGGAAAAGAGGAAACTATACAAAGGATGGAATACCTGAATGTATGTATTCATTCAGTATACTATCAGGTGGTTTCCATTGAATTTGACTATGATGAAAGCTTTTGCTGGGATGTTGATGACAGACAGTTGTGGAAATTTGCCGTATCCAATATTATCAGAGAAATCCTGGCGGACCAGTTTGCTTTTGAAATATGCTATGATAGGGATGATAAAATATGTATCATTATGGGCATGGATAATATTGATTACCAAAATGGGATTGACCCATTACTTGAAAACCGGTTGGAATTAATCAGAGCTTCGGTAAGCAAGCACCTGGGTTTCACAATTACAATAGGCGTCGGTAATGAGAAAAATGAGTTGTTCGATATTCCCCAATCCTATAAAGAATCTTTGGTAGCAGTGAAAAGCAAACTCACCATAGGGAAGAACAGGATCATCACATACAGCTCGATAGCAGACTCGGTAATAAAGAGAAACTTATTTACCGCCGAGCATAGAAGCCAGCTTTTGATGAATATGCGCACAGTGGATGAAGCTGAGGTGCACACGCTTATAAGTCAGATATTCCTTGAGATGCGCTATGAAAACATTCATCATGAGATTCCTTTTGTAGTCTGCATCGAAATGGTGGCTGTATGCCTGGAATTTATAGTGGAAGTAGGATTAAGCCTGAATGATATCCTTCCAGGCAACCAATTGAATGTAATTGAAGAAATACAATCAAAAAGATCCATAGAAGAAATGCAAAGCTGGATAGAGGAAATATTTCAGCATACACTGGAAACCCTGAAAAAGAATAAGCACTCGAAGGCGTCAAGACTCGTTGAAGAAGTAAAAAGGTACATTAGGAGTAATTATTGTAATAATGAGCTTGGTATCGATGAAATTGCTAAAAGCCTGTTTGTCAATTATGCCCACCTTTGCTTCATCTTCAAAAGAGATACAGGATTTACTATCAACGAATATTTGACTGAATATAGAATAAAAAAAGCAAAGGAGTTTTTTGACGGCGGCGACACACTTATACTTGATGTTGCAGACAGAGTGGGATATGCGGATGCCAATTACTTTGGAAAATGTTTCAAGAAGTACTATGGACTGTCACCCAGCAGGTATTTGGATAACATACGTCACTAAGCGCCATAGTAGAATCCTTCCATCCTTTTGTATCAAACCCAACAATTTTCCTTGTCAACAAAAAATATTCTCTTCATAGATGCAAACTGTAATTGTACAATTGTAGCGTAACAGTTACATAAACCTTTCGGAAGGATTGTTTAATTTAATCAAAATATTAAGGAGGTCATACAATGAATAAGTTGGCAAAAATTATGTCTATAGTTATTGCTTTAGTCATGATATTGTCTTTGGCTGCATGTGGAGAGAAAAAAGCTGCTAAGGAACCGACAAAAGCGGCCACGGCAGCGGCTGATACAAAAAAGACCGAACCGGCACCGGAAGCTGACCCTGAGCCTGCTGAAAAAGTAAAGATTAAATTTCTTTCACTTAGTTCTGATGACAATAGGAACAACATCCGCGAGAATTACATAAAAGTAAATGTTGCAACAGAGCTGCCCAATGTTGAGGTTGAGTATGATTTGGGCGGCGGTGGACAGGATTATGCAAATAAACTGAAGGCATACAATGCCTCCGGAGACATGCCTGATGTATGGTTTTCGGAACAGAACCTATCCAGCGTAGTGGTTTCTGCAGGCAATGCATTGGATTTGGCTCCGTATGTTGCAGCCTCCGGTTTTGACAAGAAGTTTAAAATGGCTGAGGTAATTGCACCCGACCAAAACGGTAAGATTTATTGTGTGCAGCCGGGAGCTGATCAGTATTTCACACCCAGGTTGTGGTACCACAAGGATATATTTGCTGATAATGGCATTGAGGTTCCCAAGACATTCGATGAGCTTGTTGAAATCTGTAAAGTCCTAAAAGGCAAAGGGATTGTTCCTATGTCCATCGTTGGTAAGGATGGTTGGACTCCGAACCTGCATATGCTCCAGACAATGATTATGGCTGAAGACCCTCAGGTAGCCGTTGACTTGGTAAATAACAAGACTGATTTCAGTAACCCGGTAGTCAAGAATGCCCTGGGGAGAATACAGAGACTTGTTAACGAAGGTGCATTTGCACAGGGCGTTACAAACATCGACTATGGCCCTGCTATGGAAATGTATACATCAGGGAAAGCCGCCATGTTGGCAATGTTCACCTGGGAGACCGGCAATCTGGAAACAGCCAGTCCTGATACGGATTTCATTGTATGGCCGTCGGCAAAGGAAGGAAATGACGCAAACGCATCCATCCAGTTCTGGGGTGCTCCATTGAGCGGATATCTTGCATCTGCACAGACGGAAAATCCTGAAGTTGCAGCGCAGTTTGCAATGTTCTGTGCAGAGCAGGATGCACTGTACTATAATATAGAGCAAAAAGCACCCACTTCACTTGAGACCGGAGTGGCGGTCGAAGGGATATCTCCATTACTGCAAAAGACCTTGGATCAGTTTAGCGCAGCAAAGCTGAAGGTTCCGTCCTTGTGGGCTGCTACCTTTAGTACTAAGATGTCTGCTGAAATAGCCACACTGAACAGTAAGCTTCTCACCGGACAGTATTCGCCGGACGAATACGCTGAGGCAATTAACCCGATTTGGGCAGAAAATTTTAATTAACTCGGCACAGGTAGAGCAAAAGCCTCAGGTAACACAAGTAATAAGGGAGAACATTTAGACATAAGCGACATCCCTATATGGGCATTCCACATATAGGGATGTTAGCTGGACAGGTGACAATATGAACAAATTTTTTGGGAACAAACTTGCAATATTTTTATTTTCATTTCCGGCCCTGCTACTATTTACAGCTTATGTTATTTATCCTATTATCCCGGAAATTATCATAAGCTTTCAACAAAATGACGGTTTCACAAGTGCGGGGTATGTGGGAATGAAAAACTATCTAGATGTTTTTAATGACCCAACCTTTTGGAGGTCGAATCTAAATACGGCTCTCATGGTAGTAATATCTACCTGTATAGGACTGCCGGTGTCGCTGATTTTTGCATTAGTCATGGATAGGCAGACCGAGTCGGCAAAAAGGTTTTTCAAAGCAAGCAGTGTGCTGCCTGCAGTGCTATCCGTTACAGTAATAGCACAGATGTGGGTCGCGATTTATGAGCCCATGTGGGGCTTGGTAAATAGCATATTAAGGGCAATGGGGCTTGACAGTCTCGCTCTGGCATGGCTATCGGACGAAAGAACGGTAGTTCTTGCAATAACGGCGGCATTTCTATGGCAATATCTGGGGCTGAATGCCTTGCTTTTCTACACGGGCATCAAGGCAATTCCGAAGACTTATTACGAGGCTGCTGTTATTGACGGCGCAGGATTTGTTAAAACCAGCCTAAAGATTACCATTCCGCTTTTACGGGAAGTAACCAAGTATTTGCTGGTACTTTCGGTATTAGGCTGCATGTCTCAGTTTGCCCATGTCAGGATTATGACCGGTGGTGGACCCGGCGATGTTTCAAGGACTGTAATTTACCATTTATATTTTAAAGCCTTTAGTGCATCTGATTTTGGCCAGGGTTGCGCGATAGCTATTATATTTGTAATAGAATGCCTGATATTGACATTTTTCATAAATCGGTTTGTAGCCAGAGAAAAAATTGAGTTTTAACGGGATGGTGTAGCAGTCATGATTAATAAAAAGTTGAAAAGGTTGGTCAATGCCCTGATGATACTCTTTGGCATTTCCTTTCTCTTTCCCTTGTTTTGGATGATCAATCTGTCGTTTAAGTCAAAAAGCGATGTATATGACAATCCCTTCGGTTTACCAAAGCCATGGGTTTTTAACAATTACGGCGACGCGCTTGAGAAATTCAGTTTCGTGAAATATTTGTCTAATAGCCTTATTTACTCAGTGTGCACAATAGCAATAACCATATTTCTGGGAAGTATGCTTGCCTATTGCCTGAGCAGAATGGAGTGGAAACATAAAGGCTTTGCCCTAAGCTATATAGCGATGGGATTGGTCGTGCCGGCCCAGGTGGTAATCATACCAATCCTTATAATGACTCGAGATATTGGGCTAAAGGGTACTCGCTTGAGTCTGATCCTTCCCTATTCAGCATTCGCCCTTTCCTCCTGTGTTCTTATGCTTTACGCTTTTTTCAGAGGATTACCAAGTGAACTCGAAGAGGCCTCTTGTATTGACGGATGTAATATTTATCAGACATTTTTTAGAATCGTGCTACCTGTGATAAAACCTGCAATTGCTACCCAATGTGTCCTTATATTTATGAACACATACAATGAATTCTTCCTGGCCTTTATTTTGGCAGCCGATGACAAGATTCGACCCTTGACGGTGGGATTATTGAATTTTTTCGTAAGCATAGGAGTGTCTCACTGGGGGCAGATAGGAGCGGCTATGATCATTACAAGCCTGCCCACGATAATCGTATACATGATCGGAAATGAGCAGATAGAAAACGCGCTGACTGCGGGAGCTATTTTAAAATAAGCTTAGCCCGGACCCGAAGCGAGAATGGGGAAGCGGCCTTTCGTCATTGACAGGGTTTGTCTTTCTTGCTATTATTGAATCGCAAGTTAAACGTTACGCGGCAGAAGGTGATTATAATAGCAGCAACTATAAAAGACGTAGCAAGGCTTTCAGGATTATCAATTGCCACAATATCAAAATACATTAATGGCGGCAATGTCCTGGAGGGCAACAGGGTTCTAATAGAGAACGCCATAAAGGAGCTTGACTTTAAGGTCAACGTGATAGCAAGAGGCCTTAAAACCAATAAGTCTATGACAATAGGCGTTCTCATACCGGATTTCAGGAATATTTTTTTCACATCGATTGTTTCAAATATAGAGAATGTCTTGATAGAAAACGGATATAGCACAATCATTTGCGACTATAAAAACAGTGAACAGCTTGAGAAAAAGAAATTTAACTTTTTAGTTAACAAGCAGATAGATGGCATTATAATAATTCCCTATGGTAGCAGCAACGGACAGCATGTATACAAGCTGCTTGAAGAAAACGTGCCGGTGGTACTGATAGACAGAGCACTGGAGGGAGTGGGCTGTGATACGGTGCTGGTGGACAATATGAATGCATCCTACAATGCGGTTGAGCACCTTATCATTAACGGGCATAAGCGGATTGGAATAATATGCGGACCCAATCATATCTTTACAGCAAAAGAGCGACTGCAAGGCTATATCAGAGTGCATGACGATTATTCCATGGAAATTGACGAAAGCCTTATTAAAAAAGGTGATTACGAAAGCGATAGCGGGTATAGGCTGCTTAGTGAAATGCTGGATTTGGAAAAACCACCGAGTGCTGTTTTTGTCACTAATTATGAAATGACCATTGGAGCCATTATGGCTATAAACGATAGAGAGGTCAAAATACCGGAGGAGCTTTCCATTATCGGGTTTGATAATATTTATATGGCTAAAATCGTGAAGCCTGCCTTAACCATTATTGTGCAGCCAATGGAGCAAATAGGTGAAGCTGCAGCCGGCCTGCTGCTTAAAAGACTAAAAGGTGATATGAGTAATTATCCTACCATGTTAAGGCTAAAAACAGAATTGCAGATTAACAAATCAGTTAAAAAAATGATTTAGATGGCGAAACGAAACGTTTAGCCTTATGATTATAATATAAAGCTGACATAAGTGCAGGCCTGGAAAGCTGTCGTCACAGATACCGTTCGAGCTGCTACACCTAATATACTATCATAATATATAGCTAGATAGTGCAAATAATACTATATATTTCATTGCTGTTATTCCAGATTACATATAAAATAGAGATGTTGCCTTATTGGTTAAAAGATACATTTTACAGATGCTTTGATTTACAGATGATAGTTGAGGAAAGGTGGAGGAAATATGCTTCGAATAGCTATTGTTGGAACAGGCGGCATATCGCCACAGCACATTAATGGGTATTTGCAGTTCCCTGACAGATGTAAGATTGTTGCCTTAGTGGATATCTATCCTGAAAAAGCCCGGGAAAAGAAGGAAAGATTCGGTCTTGCCGATGCTGAAGTATTCGATGATCACAAAGAAATGCTTGGCAGAGAGGACATTGATATCGTAGACATATGCACTCCTCCCTATGTACATGCCGAAATAGCCATAAACAGCCTGAACGCGGGCAAGCATGTACTGGTGGAGAAGCCGATGGCGGCATCGCTGGAGGAGTGCGATCAGATACTGGCGGCGGCAGAGCATAACAGGAAAATGATTGCTGTTGTAGCTCAAAATCGTTTCAGGACAGGCTATATGAAATTGAAGAAAACCCTGGAGTCGGGTCTGGCCGGGGATATTGTCCATGCCCAGGCAGATTCTCTATGGTGGAGGGGCTACTCATATTATGATCTGTGGTGGAGAGGCACCTGGGAGAAGGAAGGTGGCGGCTGTACGCTCAATCATGCTATTCACCATATTGACATGATGCAGTGGATGATGGGTATGCCTGAACAGGTACAGGCAGTGATGAGCAACACTTCCCATGATAATGCAGAGGTTGAGGATCTGTCTATTGCGATTTTGAAATATAAAAGCGGGGCTCTCGGGCAGATTACCAGCTCTGTCGTACATCATGGAGAAGAGCAGCAGATGGTGTTTCAAGGCAAGAATGCCAGAATATCCGCTCCATGGAAGGTGTATGCCTCGGTTGCAAAGAGCAATGGCTTCCCTGAGAGAAATGATAAGCTGGAGCAGGAGATTGAAGCATATTATAATGCGCTTCCGGAACAAAAATATATAGATCATATACCTTTAATCGACGATGTGTTACGAGCAGTGGAGACCGGCGGTAAACCGCTGATAACCGGCGAGGAGGGGAGAAAGGCCGTGGAGCTGATTGCGGCCATATACAAATCCTCTGTTATCAGAAAACCTGTAGACCTGCCGATTTCTAAGGATGACGCCTTTTACACAGTCACAGGAATACAGGCGAATGTACCCCACTTCTATGAAAAAACCGCCAGTATTGAAAACTTTGCCGATGAGGATATTACAACGGGCAGAGATGTATAAGTAGGGCAGAGATGTATAAATAGGGCAGAGATGTGTAAATAGGGAAGAGATGTATAGAACCGGATATAAGAAGGGGGATGACCTATGTCAAAGGAGAGCGGACTGTTTTATGCACCGAAAGGTAAGCCGGACAGGGTATGCAAGGATGGAGAGTTTATATTTTCCGCCATGCGCCTGGATCACGGTCACATTTACGGCATGAGCAACGGCTTGATTGAGGCCGGAGGACAATTGAAGTGGGTATACGATCCCGATCCACAAAAGGTTAAGGCCTTTTGCCAACAATTTCCTCAGGCAAAGGTTGCACGAAGCGAGGATGAGGTTTTAGGCGATAAATCAGTACATATGGTGGCGGGAGCCGCAGTTACTTCTGAACGTTGTGCCCTTGGCCTGCGGGTAATGAATGCAGGTAAGGATTATTTTACCGACAAGGCTCCGCTGACGACTCTGGAACAGCTCGAACAGGCAAAGGCCATGGTAAAGGAAACCGGTAAGAAATATGCCGTATATTACAGTGAACGGCTACATGTGGAAAGCGCGGTTTTTGCCGGTCAGCTGGTAGAGGACGGCGTAATCGGGCGAGTGCTGCAGGTCATCGGTATGGGACCTCATCGCTTGGGGACTGGCAGGCCGGATTGGTTTTTTGAGAAGGAAAAGTTTGGCGGTATTTTATGCGATATAGGCAGCCACCAGATTGAGCAGTTCCTTTATTACACGGGAGCTAAGGATGCTACGGTGCAGCTGGCGAGAATAGCAAACTATCACAACAAGGAGTATGCGACCTTTGAAGATTTTGGCGATGCCTCCCTTGTGGCGGACAATGGAGCAACCGGCTATTTCAGGGTTGATTGGTTCACTCCCGATGGGCTTGATACCTGGGGTGACGGCAGGCTCTTTATCCTCGGCACTGAAGGGACCATCGAGATGAGAAAGTATATTGATGTGGGCAGAGATCCCGAGGGAGATCAGGTTTATCTTGTAACCGGTGATAGAACAAGCCACATTTCCGTAAAGGGAAAAGTAGGCTACCCGTATTTTGGGCAATTGATACTTGATTGCCTGAACAGGACTGAAAATGCAATGACCCAGGAGCATGCCTTTAAGGCGGCTGAATTGTGTGTCAGGGCGGAGATGGAGGCTGTCAGGATAGAGTGAGAGCATTGAATTGTGCGATTATAGGCTGCGGCAGGATATTTTCTACTCATGCAGACGCTATTTTGGAGTGTGCTGGTGCAAACTTATATGCCCTTTGTGACAGTGACAGAAAAAGAGCGGAGGATGCCGCAAAGAAGTATCGATGCAAGGCCTATTATGACTATGGGGAATTGTTGAATGACCAGCTTATTGATGTGGTACATATATGCACGCCTAATTATTTACATGCATCCATGGCTATTGACGCAATGCAGCATGGGAAGCATGTGCTTACCGAAAAGCCGATGGCTATAACGGTGCCGCAGGCGCAAGAGATGATTAGGGTGTCGGAGGATACAGGGAAATTACTTGGCGTCTGTTTTCAGAACCGATATAACACAAGCTCAATCAAGGTCAGGGAGCTGATTTCTTCAGGCAGGGCTGGAAGAGTACTGGGTGGGAGGGCATTTGTGACCTGGAACAGAGACAGGGAATATTATGCTTCCGATGCATGGCGTGGTACCTGGGAGCAGGAAGGCGGAGGGGCTCTGATCAATCAGGCCATTCATGCCCTTGATTTGATACAATGGTTTGTGGGTGATGTGGAAAAAATAGAGGGCTCCATACACACCAGACTCCTCAAGGATGTGATTGAGGTTGAGGATACCGGGGAGGCAACTATCCTGTTCAAGAATGGAGCAGCGGTTTTGTTCTACGCGTCAAACAACTACTGCACAGATGCTCCTGTAAGCATTGAGCTTGTTTGTGAAAATGCAGTCATAAGAATGGATGAGGAGCTCACTGTAAAATATAAAAGCGGAGAGATAGAAACTATTATTGATATTGATCCAGCTACCGGCGCAAACAGCTATTGGGGCAGCAGCCATAAGGCACTCATCGGAGACTTTTACAGTAGCATCGCAAAGGGCGACAGAGCCCGAATAGATGGAGAAGAGGGCATTATAGCGCTGGAAATGATTCGTGAGATATATGATGAGGCTGCTCTTTTATAATGAAAGGCTTTTGCGATGTAACCTTGGTATAATAATTGTACAATATTTGATGACAAGCTTTCATACATACCGACAATATGTTGTGCTATGAAACTTGAACATATTACATCGCTGCCCATTTTTTTCATATCGCTTGACTTTTTTGTTCTGCGCCGTTAGAATATACTTTGTTGCTGCAAAATAGCAAGCGTAATTTATAGCTGAGCGGTAGCTACAGTAAAGATGGCCCGGTAGTTCAGTTGGTTAGAACGCTAGCCTGTCACGCTAGAGGCCAGGGGTTCGAGTCCCCTTCGGGTCGCCACAAAAAATTGGTATGCTGGTGTAGCTCAGCAGGCAGAGCAGCTGACTTGTAATCAGCAGGTCGGGGGTTCGATTCCGTCCACCAGCTCCATAAAAGAATGTCTATCCGAAGGATAGGCGTTTTTTTATGCGAGAAAGTCGAGGGGCGGAATCGAACAAGGGGACATACCTGGTGAGGGCTATGACAGGTGTGTCGCCATACCGTTTTTCGGGCACGAGCCAAAAGGAAAATGCATCGCATTTTCCGGCGAGTGCGCGAGGATGA
>CAZQCL010000028.1:0-17030 GCA_964592435.1 uncultured Oscillospiraceae bacterium | reverse complement strand
ATGCATACAGTCATGCGGGGGGAGGATTTTAAATGTCTCTGGAATTAGTTAAGGAAGCCGTAAGGCTAAATCAGCCCATAGGTGAGGACACGATCCAGACCATTGTTGAGAATGATATCATAGTACCGGATGTTAAGCCGGATATTACCCGAATATTACTGCTGGACGGGGATAGTTGGATCGACAGTGCAGAGGCAGCATCGGACAAGGTACTGATAAGCGGTACAGTTAGGTACAAGATACTCTATGTCTCGGATGACTCTGAGCAGCCAATCAAGAGCATAAACTCTGCATCAGGGTTCCAGTATTCCATGGAAATCCCTGACACACGGCAAGGTATGCAATGCAGGGTGCAATGCGATATTGAGCATATGGAGTACGAAGTAATCAACAGCAGGAAGGTGAATGTTAAGGCGATACTGAATCTAAGCGGCAAAACGACGGATCAGATTGAGCGGCAAATAACACAAGACTTTGACGGACTGGAGGACATTCAGGTTTTAAGAAATTCGATTAGCGTGAATTCCTATATAGGAAACAGTGAGATCAGCTGCTCTGTGGATGAAAGTCTTGAAATACCGGCAGGGAAGCCAACTATGTTGGAAATACTCCGAAACGACGCAAAGATAACAGCTAAGGATTTCAAAGTGGCGGATGATAAAATTGTTGCCGTGGGCGAGCTTTATATATCAACGCTATATATTGCCGATGATGAGGTGCGGGGAATTCAATTCATGGAGCATGAGATACCGTTCACCCAATCTATAGATTTGCCTGGTGTAGATGAAGATTCGTACTGTGATATTAGTTATGATTTGGGTGAGGTGGTCTGCCTGGCGCAGGAGGATTCAGACGGAGAGCTGCGCCGGGTGAAGTGCGAAGCAATGGTGAAGCTATATGCCGAGTGCTTTGAAAAAAAGGAAGTGGAGCTTGTGGAGGATGCTTACAGCCCATATTTCAGAGTAAGCATCGAAAAGGAGGATCTGGAGCTTCAGGAGCTTGTATCTGAGAATGAAGGCCAGATAACGGTAAAAGAAGCAATTGAAATCGATGTTGATGCTCCTGATATTTCAGAATTGTTCAACGTACTTGGGAAGCTATCACTTTCCGGTGGTGAAATAACCGATGACCGGGTTACGGTTGAGGGTGTAGTTGTTTCCAATATTCTTTATCTTACCGATAATGAAGAAGAGCCTGTGTTCTGTGCAAGCCATGAAATTCCCTTCAGGCATTCGATGGAGGCAAAGGGAGTTAAGGATGGTATGGGTCTTGCTGTGGAAATGGATATTGAGCATTCCGGCTATAATATCGTCTCGACAAAGGAGGTTGAAGTTCGCTTTGTTATTGCACTGAAGACGAGGGTCGATAGGCAGGTTACCGTGCCGGTTGTCGTAAAGGCATTGGAGCAGCCTCAGGATGAAAATAGGCTGACACTACAGCCCAGCGTTACGATATATTTTACACGGCAGGGTGATACACTGTGGAAGGTAGCAAAAAAATACAGCACCACAGTAGAGGAGCTTATCATGAACAATGATTTGGAGGATATTAGCGTGCTAAAGGGTGGAGAGCAGCTGATTATACCCAGAAAGCTGTAAATATGTTTTTTTAGCTAATTGTTTTATGTCAGATACCCGAAAAGGTGCCCGAAAATATATTTCCCGGGCACTTTTTGTTGTAATGAAAATGCTTTTTGTATATACTATACATAAAAAAGAGTCAAACAACATTGAGGTGAATATGGCAGTCCTTGAAGTGCCTGCGTATGCAAAAATAAATCTGTCTGTGGATGTATTGAATAAACGTTATGATGGATACCATGATTTAAGGACAATTATGCAGACGGTTGGGCTACATGATAATATTCGTCTTGAAACCGTTGATGATGAAGGATTGGAGCTGGAATGCGACGCTAGGTGGGTGCCTCGGGATGAAAGAAATACTGCCTGGAAGGCTGCGGATTTGTTTATGCGCAGGTTCGAGATTAAAGGCGGCTTGAGAATCGGAATTGATAAAAAAATTCCCGTAGCTGCCGGGCTGGCAGGAGGAAGCGCCGATGCGGCGGCGGTACTGCGAGGATTGAATATTTTGTTTTCAACAAGCCTTGATTATACTGACCTGAGAGAGCTGGCAAGGCAGATAGGCGCCGATGTGCCTTATTGTATAAAGGGAGGAACGAAGCTTGCTGAGGGAGTAGGCGATTTATTAAGTCCCCTGCAGGATTTCAGTGGGGTGGACGTCATACTGGTGAAGCCCCGGGTAAGCGTTTCAACCCCATGGGTCTATGGAACCCTCAAGGTTAATGAGATCTCAGAAAGTGACAGGCCGGATACTGCGTTATTAATCAAGGCACTGGAGAAAAGAGATTTACGGAAGGTTGCAGAGCATATGAAAAATGTGCTTGAGCTTGTGACGATTCCCCGGCACAGTATTGTGCAAGATGCAAAAAATCGGCTTATCGATTTGGGTGCGCTCGGTAGTATGATGAGTGGAAGCGGACCTACCGTATTCGGCATTTTCCCGGATCGAAGCTCCTCAACCGAGGCCTATAAAATCATTACAAGGGATAATAGATGGCAGTGTTTTTTAACTCGTACAACTGGAGAACAGACATAGCATAATATAAAAATTTGCGTTGTCACATAAGGGGGACGTGTACAGGAATGGCTGGAAAACTATCAAAAGTTAACCTGAACGATTACAAACCGCTAAGGGAAGTTATTTTCAACACACTAAGGGAAGCTATCATTGTCGGTGAACTGAAGCCAGGGGAAAGGCTTATGGAGGTGCAACTGGCGGAGAAGATGGGTGTGAGCAGGACCCCCGTCCGCGAGGCAATAAGAAAGCTTGAGCTGGAAGGGCTTGTTTTAATGCTGCCGCGAAAGGGTGCCCGTGTGGCTGATCTTTCCGTCAAGGATATTATGGATGTCCTGGAGGTCCGATCAACACTGGATGGTCTGGCCTCAGGGCTATCTGCGGAACGCATCACTGCCGATGAGATTAAGGAGCTTAAGCATCATCTTTCACAGTTTATTTCCTATGTGGAGAAAAGCAATCTGCAGGGCTCTATTAAAAAGGACGTAGAATTTCACGACATTATTTACCGTTCGTCCAGAAATGATAAGCTGATTCAGATTTCCAATAACCTCAGGGAGCAGGTGCAAAGATTCAGAGTAGTCTATATGAAGGATTATAGCAGCACCAAGGAACTGGTGAAGGAACATACTGAGATTTGTGATGCTATTACCAGCAGAGATTCCGTTGCCGCAAGGGAATGTGCCCAAAGGCATATAAAAAATCAGGAAGAGGCTATAATCAGATCTGTTAAGCAAACTCAGCCGCGAAAGTGAAAAGAGCTGAGAAATATTTTGTGTTAATATAAACAATTAATCTTAATTTTCGTATAATTGATTGCATTCGTATTATTGCTTGCATAATAAATGGGCTAAAGGTGATAATTGCGAAAGCGAAGGAGTAAAGAATGAAATGGAGTGATTGTGCTGTCTTCCGGTGATTTTTGGTACGATAGCTTTTTGAGTAAATACAAATCGGGTATCTCCCATGAATTTCTTTTTTATTTTAATGTCCGGGACCTTATAGATAATTACAGGTACATGGACAGGTATATTTATGAGGAATTTATCAAGCAGAGGAATTTCAGTATCGTTGCATTTTATGATATATCCAGAGGCTTGACTTTTTTCGATGTGGGCATGGAGAAGGAATTCAACATCATCACCTCTAATGAGGCGGAAAACTTGAAGAATGCAATGCCTTCGCGGCTGTTTCCTTTTATTGATAAAGCGCTGAAGAACACTAAAATGGTGCTTTTTATAGATCATGTGGAAAAAATGATACCATCCGGCGATATTGCCAGTATGACGCTGGAGGAGCGCATTGCACTTATCTGGATTTGTGAATGGTCGGTGAACTCCAGGATTTCCGTGGTCGGCAGTACGATACTGATGCTGGCTGATAATCTTGCAGATGTGAGTCGGGAGATCCTTAAGTCCTCCTACAGGATTGAACCTGTACTTGTTGGGCTTCCGGACGAAGAACAACGCAAGGAATACATAGAATACCTGTTAAAAGACGGCGAGGTCAAGACGAATCTTACACCGGTAGAATTTGCAAAGCTGTCCTCGGGGCTCAGCAAAAAGTCCATCAAGGATATTAAGCTCAAATCCGAGGCTGAGGATATACCCATAAGCTTTGAGTTTATCAAGGATAAGAAGCATTCTGTACTTCAGAAGGAATACGGGGACGTGCTGGAATTTATTTATCCTGAGCTGGGCTTTGAGAACATCGGGGGCATGGATAAAGCAAAGAATTATTTATTAAATAATATTGTCAAGCCTATTATGAAGGGTGATTTGCGAAGAGTGCCCATGGGTATTCTTTTATGCGGACCCTCAGGAACAGGGAAAACACTGCTTGTTAATGCCTTGGCAAAAACAAGCGGATTCAACTGCGTCAAGATCGATATGTCAAGGATTCTGGGACAATATGTGGGCGAAAGCGAAAAGAATTTTAAAAAATGCCTGTTGGGTGCCCAGTCGCAGCAGCCTGTCATCGTGTTTGTGGATGAAATCGACACTGCCTTTAAAAGGGGCGACAGCGGCGATAGCGGTGTGAGCAGAAATATATTCAGCGAATTTTTACAGTTTACCGGTAATACAAATAATAGAGGCAAGGTGATCTTTATTGCGGCCACGAACAGACCGGATCTTATTGACCCGGCATTGAAGAGGGCAGGTAGATTTGATAAGAAAATACCGATTCTTTTACCGGATGCGGCTGAACGTGCGGATATTTTTAAGATCACTATCGATAAATATGGTTTTGAAAGCGATATTAAGGATTTCATGCCCTTCGCGGAAGGAACAGAGGATTATACCGGCGCTGAAATCGAGACTGTGGTCAGGAAAGCATATGAGCTGGCTAATGAAGATGAAACAAAGGGCAACGTACTGACTTCGGAAATAATGAGTGAGGCAATTAATAAGTGCAGACCCAGCACTCAGCAGATACAGTTTATGACAATGCTGGCTATCGAGGAGTGCGACGATAAGGATTTGCTGCCCGATAAGTATAAGGGATTGCTGGATACTAAAAACCTGTCCATAGAAAGATGACATGCTTTAATTCGCTTTACATTGCAGGATATTTATTATAAATTAATAGTACGGACAATTAGATAATTGCATGGATTAAATAAAATACGGGGAGGCTTTAACAATGGGGTTTTTCAGTAGATTGGGTGCACTGATCAGGGGATTTTTTGGGCGGCTGTTGGGTGGCGTCGAAGAAAACAATCCGGAGCTGCTGTTTGAAGATGTAAAGATGCAGATTGACAGGGCAAGGAAAGAAGCAGAGCATCAGATTCTTGAGATTCAAACCAATGCAGAGCTGATTAAAATCGAGATGAAAAATGCGGAAAAGAATCTGGCCGCCGTTAAAGCCAGAACTGAATCGGCCCAGAAGCAGGGAGACAAAGAGCTGCTGATAGAGCTGCTTATGCAGGAGGAAGAGTATCAGGCTACCTATGAGGTACACAAGACGACCTATGATACGGCAATGGCTGAAGTGAGTAAGATCAGAGAGGATTATAAGATCTTTGAGTCCGAGATGTCAGCGAAACTGAATGAGCTAAAGACCTTAAAGTCACAGGCCAAAATGGCTCAGCTCAGGGAAAACATCAATTCTGTCAATGCAAAATACACATCGAAGGCTAATACAGTAGGCAGGGTGAATGAAAGTATGGAGAGAGCCAGGGAGCTGGTCAACAAAAAGACAGCCCGTGCCAATGCTGTAGAGTCCCTTGGTGATACTAACATGGATTTGAAGCTTAAGAGGCTTGATATGAATTCAGCCAGAGACAGGGCAATGGCCAGGGCGGAAGCGATGCTCAGCGGAGAGCAGGGCTTTGAGGTCAAGGAAAAGACCGAAAACAAGGTTACTCAGTAAAGGCTTTTGCGGTAAACAGTGTTGGGCTTTACAGTTAACGCAACTGTATATTGCTTAAGTCTTGTAGTGAATAGATTTATAGAGCGGGACAGGTGGTTGAACGAAATGAGAACAAGAATGCTTTTTAGCGCATTATTTAAGGTGAGAAATATCGTCGCATTAATTGCTGCATTGATTGTTGCTTCAATTCTAAGCGACAGTTCGGCTTTGCATGCTGTTTTGGGTCGAGCTACGGCTGAGTCACTGACTATAACGGGCAGCTTTGTTGTGTATATTGCCTTTGTCATCCAGACGCTTATGAGCAAGAAGTTTCATGAGGAGTTCAACCAAAAGGAGAAGGTCAGGAATATCCGTGAACTGAACCGTCAGGCTAACCGTCTGTCAAGTGAAGCGCGAAGACATACGAATAATGCTTACGCCAGGAAGCTGAAGAAGGTAATGGAGGATAAGAACGATATATACAACTCTTATATGGCCGGCGAGAAGGGTTACCTCAGAGAGAAGATAACGGAGCAGACGCTTAACCTCGTTGTCTCCTATTTGAAGCTGCTGAATAATTTCTGTATCAGAAATCGTGAATTGAGCGGTGTGGATGTAAGTACTGTGACAGCCAGGCTCAATAACAACAGCAGAAAGCTCAGCTTTTCCAAGGATATACACATGACCGAGCAGGTTAAAAAGGTGATTGAAATGGACGAAAGGCTCATCACCAGGCTTAAGGATGAAAAGAAGGAACTGGAGAGAATAGGTGTGAAGCTGGACTATATGGAGAGTACCGTGAATGTGTTCAAGCATCAGATTTTATCCAGCGTGGAGAATGAGGAAATGCTGGAGCAGCTTGAAACTGCGGTCAACGAAGCGGAGGCACTGGATACTGTTCTTGAAGAAAGACGCAAGAGCAAGTTGAGAAGCTAAAATCAGTTATTAGGCATGACTGCTTACCGTGAACTTATTATATGGTTGGAAGGGGAACACTACCTAAATAAATTATTATGGCGATATTCTGCGGAGTAGATATAATTGAAATAGACAGACTGGAAAAATCCATCACAGAGCAGGAGGGCTTCAAGGATAGGGTTTTCACCGACGGCGAAATAAGCTACTGTGAAAAAAGAAAAAATGCAAAGTATGAAAGCTATGCTGCCAGATTCGCGGCAAAGGAAGCGGTGTTAAAGGCGTTGGGGACAGGCATAGCTGATGGTCTTGAATGGAAGCAGATAGAAATTTTGAATGACGAATTTGGTAAACCCTACGTAGTGCTAAAACGAAGAGCTTTGGAGCTTTTTAATGCAATGGGCGCAAAGAATATGGATATCAGTCTTTCCCATTGCAGCGAATATGCCGTTGCCTATGTTGTCATTGATGCGTGAGAGGGTGTGAGGTAAATGAGGATAAAGCTGCTCCAGTGCGGAGATCTTCACCTGGATGCGCCGTTTACTTCCTTGGCAGACGTGGATAGCACGGGCATAGACAGCAAGCCTGAGCAAAGACGCAACGATCTGAAATTGGTTTTATCCCGAATTGTGGAAACAGCAGCTGCACAGCAGGTAGATCTCTTGCTTATCTGCGGTGATTTATATGAGCACGGTTATATAAGGAAAAGTACGATCCACTATATTTGTGACTTATTCGAAAGAATACCGGATATCCCGGTTTTGATGATTCCCGGAAATCATGATCCATTCGTACCGGGATCTTATTACTCTGATTTTATGTGGCCCCCCAATGTACATATCCTCAATGAGGGTACCCGCTTTTATGAGCATAGGGACGGTACGCGTGTCTATGGAGCTCTGCCGCCCATCGGGAGCCTGGAGCAGCCTGTTATTAACATCCTCATGCATCATGGAACCCTGGATATGCCCTTCAGCACAGATGCTTTTGCACCCGTTTCGTCAGCGGAGCTGGAAGCGTACGGCTTTGACTATTATGCCCTGGGTCACTTTCACACCCGGATACATGGAGCCGGAGCCAAGCAAAGGATTTACAATGCAGGAAGCCCTGAGCCGCTGGGATTTGACGAGGAAGGGGATCATGGCGTTATTATTGCAACGGTTGAGAAGGAAGCGGGTGGGCAGAGCATTATACAGGCTGACTTTGTGAAAATGTGCCGCAGGCGTTTTATTAACCTTGATGTGTCTGTGACCGGCTGTTCGAATAGTGAACAGGCTGCGATCCAAATTGCAGCATGCATAGAGCAGGCAGGCAGTATTGATGATCTTTACAAAATAACGATAATGGGATATGTTTTCCAAGGTCTTAAGTTGGATACGGATTTAATTGCGGACTTGCTTAAGGGAAAAGGCTATTATATTAAAATTGTTGACCATACCGCGCCGGAGTACGATTTTGAGAAGATTGCGGAGGAACCCGGCCTCAGAGGTCTATTTGTCAGAAAGATGCTTGACAAGGTGATGGAAGCTTCAAGCACAGAAGAAAAAGCGCTGATCATGCAGGCACTTTATTACGGCATGGAAGCGATTGATGAGGGGAAGGTATGCATTTAGATGAACTCGAGGTAAGGGGCTTTGGCAAGCTAAAGGGCTTGACGGTTACCCTTATAGACGGGATGAATATTATATACGGATGTAATGAGGCGGGGAAATCAACTCTTCAATGGTTTATTAAAGGGATGCTTTATGGACTGAAATCAGGCAGGCAGAGATTGAACGGCCTGGGGGCTCCTCAAAAGCGATTTAAGCCTTGGGATGGTTCTCCCTACTCAGGAGCCTTAATTTACACCCTTGACGACGGCAAGAGCTTCAGAGTGGAGCGGAATTTTGACACCGGAATTGTCAGAGTTTTTGACAGCTCATATGGAAATATTACCGATTCCTTTGAAATTGGAAGGGACAAGCTGCCGATGTTCGCGCAGCAGCATATGGGTATGGATGAAAGGACATTTGAGAGGACAGCTTTTATCAGACAGATGAAGATCCGGCTGGATGAAGACAGTTCGGTAGCACTTGCTTCCAAGCTTTCCAATGTGAGCGGCACGGGTTTTGAAGAAATATCCTTTCTCAGCGCCGAAAAAGCGTTATCAGATGCATTGAAAAATCATATTGGGACGAGCAGAACCAGGATACAGCCCCTGGATAAGCTTGAGGCCAGGCTGAAGCAGTTGGCAGGAGAGCGGGACAGACTGCTTAAGGAGCAAAGCAGAAGGATTTGTGCACAAGAGGAAATGCTTGAGGCCAGGACTCTCTACAACAGGCTGGAAATACAGGAGCGATATCTGAAGCATATTAGCGGTCTCATCGATATAAGAAAGGAATTGGATGCCAATTTAATAAAAGAGGCCGAGCTAAAGGAAACAGCCAGAAAAATGAAGGAGCTGGAAAGCGAGCTGTCTGATAAGCAGGCAGATAGTTTACAGGAGGACTTGCCGCTGAAACGGGCAAGAGGGCGTACAAATACAGCTACAGATAAGCGCAGGCAAATACGGGAGGGGATAGTTACCCCCGTGCTATGTCTGGCAGCGGCGATTTTATTTGCAATACTGATTGTCCATTCAGCAATAACCACAGACATTCGAAGGAATTGGATCCTACCCGTTATTTATAGTGCATGTATGCTGGTTTCCTGTGTAGCAGGTGTGGTATTTTTAAAAAGGCGGTCTGTGACAAAAGACAACCAAAACCAAAGCCAAAGCCAAAACCGGAATCAAAGCGAAATCTGGAGCCAAAACCGGAATCAAAGCGAAATCTGGAGCCAAAACCGGAACCAACAAAATCCCGGCTGCGTCCAACAAAATAGTGAACTACAGAAAATTAGCTTGAGGTTGGAGGAGCTTAGTGAAAAACTAGAACTGGGCATTGACGCTGCGCTTAAGATGGATGGTAGTCATACAGGTGATTTTTGTAATGAAAATCTGGATATAAAAATATATGATTCAGACACAGTGAGCCTGGAAACAGCGTGGGATGTTGAAATGGAGCAGGTTAAAGAGGAACTGTTTGAAACGGCCATGAGAGAGAAGTATTGTGAAGGGCTTTTAAAAGACAATGGAGAAAGCATTGAAGAACTGCAAGGGGTGGAAGAAGAAACCGTTGCAGTAAAAGAAAAAATCGCGTATCTTAAATATAAAAGAAAAGCACTAGTGCTGGCTCGTGACGTACTGATGGATGCCGGCCATGAAATCAGGCAGACATTTACTCCTGATATCAATAAAAGCATGGGTGAGATTATTTCAGGTCTCACGGCAGGCAGATATACCGACCTGAGAGGAAATGACAGGCTTTCGCTGAGAGTGTCCGCCCCTGAGGACGGAAATGTGAAAAATGTGCTTGAACTCAGCGGTGCCACAGCGGATCAGGCGTATCTGGCACTTAGACTTGCCATGTCTCAGGTGCTTTCATCCGGTACAGAAGCCCTGCCATTAATAATGGATGAGGCTTTTTCGCAATTTGATGACAAGAGGACGGCACTTGCGTTAAAATATTTACATAAGGTTTATGATAAGCAAATTATTCTTTTTACATGCAAGCAAAGAGAAGTGGAGCTTGCCCATGAGATATTTGGGGACGATATGAATTTAGTTGAGCTGGGGTGTGAGATTTCTGAACAGGCATAATTCGATTAGGCATAATATATCAAGAGTTTTTAATAAAACAACCGGACTGATTGTGTTGCTTGTGCTGGCGTTGGCTGTATCAGGCTGCGGGAGCCGGAACACTCAGACCAATGCAGGATTGGATACGGAGCCGGGTCAAGGGCAGGGGATCGAAACAGGGCTGGATATGGAGCCGAATACGGGGCATGAAGCAGAAACCGGTGCAGACGCTGAAGTCGCCGGTGAGGATTCACAATCGGAGAAGCAGACTGTCGATTATATTTATGGCATACCTATGGATGAAAATGCGGGGGTTGTTGTGTCAAGTACCGCTGATTTATATGTCAGCCCTGATGTAAAATCAAACCGCATTACGCAAGCCCTTTTAAATCAACCAATCAGTATTTCCAGCAATGAAAATGGATGGGCACAGGTAAAAACGGTAGACGGCAGTTTAGGTTGGATGAAGTCGAAAAATTTTGATAATGATGTTTCCAGTATTTATGGGAGAATGTTTACTCACAGAATTATAGTAACAAGCAGGGAAAAATCTGTTTATTCCTATCCGAGCGGCGGTATCACCCTTATGGTTGCGCCGATGGGCTCTGAGTTTTATGCGTTCAACAGCATAAATGATTCCTATGAGGTATACCTGCCCGGCAATAGGGCTGGATGGTTGAGGGGCAGCGGCATTATTCATGTCCGGCAGGATGGAATGATTCCTGTCACTAATGCGGAGGATTTTGCATCGACAGCACTGAGACTTAAGGGTAGCAGCTATCTTTTAAGCGGCATGAGCGCAACAGGCATAGATGCTCCCGGGCTTGTTTATGTCTGTGCGCGCATTAACGGGATTAATCTTCCCAGAACTATTAGAGGCCAGATGGCAACAGGGACTGAAATAAGGCCGGAGGACGCATTGATTGGTGATTTGGTATTTTTAGCGGGAACCGGGGATAAGTCCGATGATATTGTAAGTGTAGGCATATGCATAGGTGGAGGAAGCTATATATATGCAGGTAGGAAAATCGGATATGTAGCGATAGGCGACATAAACCGCGAAAACCAGGATGGGATTGTTGTATCCGCCAGACGAATATTCAATTAAAGAATTCTCTTTGAATAATATTGCCATGTATGCACAAGATATCATTTATGGAGACCCGGATAAGTAAGTAGTATCAGGGTTTATTTGAATTGATGGGAGGCTTTGGTCTTGGGCGTACGGGATAAAACGGCGAAATTCTTAAAAAAGCTGTCTAAAGGAAAGGGCTACATCCTTGGCATCGTACTGATAGGGGCTATAACGATTTGGGGGGTTTATCAGTTTCGGTATGCAGCCGATTTAAGACAGGAGTTGGACAACCAATACAACAGGTCATTTCACGAGATGGCGGGATATGTGAATAACGTGGAAACTCTTTTGGCAAAGTCTATGGTCAGCACGACAACGGAAAGGACCGCTATAACGTTGCAGGAAGCATGGAGGCAGGCTACGCTTGCTCAGACGAATCTTGGGCAGCTTCCTGTGTCTCAGCCTGTATTGGCAAGCACATCTAAATTCCTTACCCAGTTGGGGGATATGTGCCTTACCCTGGACAATCAAAATATAAGGGGAAAACAGTTGGATGAGAAGCAGTACAAAACCGTTGAAAGGCTCTACAAGTACTCTCTGTCGCTGAATAAAAGCCTCAAAGAGCTGCAAAATGATTTAGGGACAGGAAGATTGAAATGGGGAGAGCTGGTGGATAAAGGAACGAGACTCTTTAGCAAAACAAAGCCCGGTGAAGCAATGCAGAAAATCGAAAACGTTGGAGAAACTTTTCAGGATTATCCAACTCTCATTTATGATGGACCTTTCTCTGATCACATGAGTACAGCTGAGGCAAGAGGCCTTACAGGAGACAATATCACAGCGGAACAGGCTGCGGAAAAGCTAAAGGATTTTTTTGGGGCGGATCGTGTGCAGGAGGTAACTGAAGCAGGTAAAAGCGACAACGGCCCGATTAAAACCTTCAGCTTCCAGATGAAGCTGACAGATTCGCCTGATGGCCCAAATGTTAATGCGGGAATATCGCAGAAGGGCGGGCACATAGTATGGCTGTTGTATAACAGGGAAATTGGCGAAAGCAAGCTTGACATGGATCAGGCGAAGAAGGCGGGGCTGGATTTTCTCAAGGACAGAGGCTATGAAGATATGGTGGATACCTATTATATGAAGCAGGATAATATAGCAACCGTTAACTATGCATACAAACAGGGCGATGTTATTATTTATCCTGACCTGATAAAGCTTAAGATTGCACTTGACGATGGAGAGATCGTGGGCATTGAGTCTAAGACCTTTCTTTCTAATCATACTCAGCGGGAGATTTCTGAGCCTGAAATTTCCATGGAGGAGGCACGAAAAAAGATCAACGGCAACCTCAAGGTGAGCAGCTCCGGACTGGCGATTATCCCCACCGACTACAAGAAAGAGCTGTTTTGCTATGAATTTAAAGGTAAGCTGAATGATAGTGACTTCATTGTGTATATTAATGCAGTTACAGGCACCGAGGAGGATATATTGATGATAGTGGACACTCCTAATGGCGTGCTGACAATATAGAGGGGAGGGATTTTGACGTGGAGTGGGGTGGCCTGGCCAGGATTATGCTTTAGCCTTTTTAAGCCGCCGGATGTCGTCTCCTGCAAACCTGAAAATGTCGAAGCCTCCTGTCAGTCTGGATATTATTCTCTCGTCATAGTATTCAAAAAGGTCCTTAAGGTCGATATTTGTGGCGATAATGGTCTTACAAGGCCTGCGAGTATCGTTTGCAAGCCTTGTATCTATAATGTTCAGCAGTTCTGAATAGCGCATGCCGGTAGGAGACTCGGTACCTAAATCGTCAATAATCAGAAGATCGGACTCAAGGATATTTGAATAAACCGCGCTTTCCCAATCATCATTGTTAGCCGAATTATAACGATATTCATAAATAGTGTTGAAAAGCGCGGGAGCAGTCTGATAAAGCACCGTACGGCCGCGTTTCATTAATTCCATGGAAATACAGCCTGCCAAAAAGGTTTTCCCCACGCCGGTAGGGCCGCTGAAAAGAAGATTATTTGTTTGAACATCATCGAAGTTTTCAACAAAACCCTTGCAGTTATCCAGTATCCCAAGGATTTGCTTGCGGGGTGAATTTTTTATACCATATTGCCCCTCGTTGACAACATCCGGATAATAGTCTGTGATAAAGCTTTCAAAGCCTTTGGCATTGATGATGCATAGATTGGATTGATCATAAAGCTGATTAATAAGCTGCTGCTTGTAACAGATGCAGACGCTATCTGCATCTCCTTTTTCAGATTTGATAATCCCGGTATCCGAGCATTTATGGCATTGAAAGCTGGCAGTCAGATAATCGGCCGAGTAGCCGTTTTCCTCAAGAAGGCTTGTCCTTTCCCTATTCAGTCGATCGATAGTATCGGCCAGTGAACTGATTGCACTGTCTAAGGGGAGCTGCTCCGTAAGGATTGCCTTGTTGTATTTGAAACCTGCCTGACTTATTTCTTCTTCAATTTCTTCAAGGCGGGGGATGTGGTAGTAGAGTTCCGTTTTTCTTTCCTCCAGATCATTCAGGGCTATCCTGCGCCTTCTATCGTATTCATTTCTTATTATCTTGTACACATTTGAATTCATCTATGTAAAACCTGTTCCCTTCCGGCATGTCCGGTTCTTATCCGGGCATAAAGCCTGCTGTTTTTAGTAAAGCACCTATACCTTATAAAGCTTTTCAAAATCTTCGTCAGTATATTTGCGTTGCTTGAAATTGCCCTTTTGCGGGGCGGTGCTTGTTCGCGGCTTTGCCTTGGCTGTAGTAGTTGACCTCCTGCTTTCATCAGCTGAGAGGATTTCCTCTTTTGTCTTATAGCCCTTGTCATGCCAGTTTGTAATTATTTTATTAATATACTCAAAGCTTGGACTACGAGCAGAAGTAGTGCGCCTGAGAGCCATTTCAATGATTTCAAAGCTGTATCCGAATTCAACTGCCCATTTTTCCACATATGCGTCTTCGTACTCTGTGAGGTAGCCCTGCCTTCTGAGCTTCTTCATAATTTTGCCGCGGATATCCTTGATTTTTTGGGACTCTATTGAGTACCTATCCAGATCGAAGCTGTTGTGTATATTTTTGCTATGCCAACTATCGGCTACCTTTGTGATATATTGGCGCGATAAGCCCTTATAATCGGAACAATGCTTAAAGAGGGCATACATGACATCCTCCTCGAACTCATATTTGTCGAACCAGGCATCAATATCCGTATACCAGGAGGGTGACATAAGACCCTGGAAAAAGGCGTTGTTGATACTTGAAATAAACTTGCTGCGTTTCTTACTCCTTTCGTTACTGAGTGCCGCGTCATCAGGTGCAGAAGTGGTCTTCGCCCGATAGAGCTTTTTTATCTCTTTTTCTTTCAGGTCGATCAGGACGATAACATTTTCATTGGTTCCTCTCGAAATCAATCCCAGCTCTTCCAGACGAACCAAGGCTTCTTTGACCCGCGCCGGCTGAAGCTCCAGCTTTTTGGCAATAGCGGTTGAAGACATGTTTTTTCTGTGTTTACTGATGAAAACGCAGTATATGTATACCTTTACAAAATCGCTTTCAAGCGAAGGCATATATTCTGTAATAAAGACATCCGGCACTAGAGTGTCGGAGTATAGGAGCGATAAATTCGTATCAAAAACCATGTACTGACCTCACATAACTGTTTATTAATTTAGCTTTAGTGTCCCATTTCCTATTATACATGAATTGTACTAAAAACTTAATAGTGTCCTATACTAATAAAAAAATATTATATAAACCTGTAGCGTTTGTGATAAAATGATGTATAAATGGAAGAAAGTATAAATGGAAGAAGTCTACTATGTTTTTGGAGGTGCGCAAATGGTACAACAATATGATATGAACCTTGATGAACTAAAAAGCTACAGGCCTGCGCTGACCAGACGCCCGGATTTTGCGGAATTCTGGTCTGAAACTAAGAGAGAGCTGGCCAAGGTAGAGCTGAGCTACACGCTTGAGTCTCACCAATACCCGGCAAGAGGCGTTAAGGTTTACAGGGTTAATTTCAAGGGGTTTATGGGTGCGAATATTGAAGGATGGTTAGCTATACCTGAAAAGCCTGGCAGGTATCCCGGAATTGTAGCCTACCACGGTTATAACTGGGCAGCAGAAGGATGCATCCATGATACGGTCAATATGGCACTACATGGATATGCAGTGCTGCAGATGCTGGTTCGCGGCCAACATGGAGGCAGCATCGATAATGTTATTCCATCCCATGGGAATCATGCAGGCTGGATGACCAAGGGTATTTTATCAAAGGAAGAATACTATTACCGGGCAGTTTACATGGATTGCGTTCGTGCAGCAGAGGTGTTGGCGGAGATGGATGCTGTGGATGAAAGCAGGATCGGAGTCATGGGGGGAAGCCAGGGAGGTGCATTGACACTTGCTACCGCAGCGCTTTCTGAAATTCCAAAGGTTGCAGTTGCCCTATATCCCTACCTTTGCCATTTCGAAAGGGCAATAGACATTGCAATACAGTTGCCCTATGGTGAGATTAATGAGTTTTTCCGCAGAAATTCTGACCCAGTCATTGAAGAAAAATCGAAGGAAACTCTGTCGTATTTTGACATAATGAATCATGCGGGAAATATCAAGTGCCCGGTTCTTGTAGCCTGCGGGCTGGTGGATGAGATTACGCCTCCATCTACCGTGTTTGCCGCGTATAATCATATGGTTTGTCCCAAGGACATTGCCGTGTTTCGCTATCATGGGCATGAAAGCATTCCCGGTTTTACTGAAAAGCATCTTGCAATGCTGATGAAGCATTTGCAGCCCTAGAGATTTTGGAAGATATTCCAGATTTACATCCGGATGAGCAAAAAACCATACTTTTGGGCAATTATTCAAGCTAAAATGGGAGTTACCGCATGACAAGGCTACATAATTCGGGACATAATCGGATTATGCAATCTAACGACTAACAAATAAAGGGATTTGCTGATTGCGATGTCCGAAGATATAGATAAATAAAGGGTTATAGACAGCTACAAGAGAATTTTACCCCTAGGTATAGCGCACTGCTGAAAATTTCAACTAATGGGAAGAAATATACCTAAAAAAGCCTTATTTTATAGACGATTTACTATAAAACGGGCTGAAATAAGGGTTTTTCACTGTAATTGTACCCCATTACCTGCAAAAGTTAGCAGTACATCGCAAAAAGCATTCCTATAAATACTGTTGATTTTACCGGCCGGATGTATTATTATATATATGCGTTATCAATGGCTGGCGGGCAATGCCTGATAGAAAGGCATTGTGTCACCTGATATGCATTATATGCGCCCATAGCTCAATTGGATAGAGCGTCTGGCTACGGACCAGAAGGCTAGGGATTCAAGTTCTCTTGGGCGCGCCAAATCACTGGATTAGAGTCTATGAGTATAAAAGCT
>CAZQCL010000027.1:0-17723 GCA_964592435.1 uncultured Oscillospiraceae bacterium | reverse complement strand
CTTAAAGATGTTATTATTTTCCGTCATTATATCATTCGTGCATTTCTTTTTCAATAACAATTTGAATTTATGTGTGTTTACCTTGTGATAATATCACCCTATTAACTATCGTGAGAAAATGTCACCCCTCAGCCTCGCGATGTCAATAATTTAAGCATGAATAGGATGATAACATTGCTACAAGTTGCTTTATCTCACCAGTTTTAGATAACGCCTACTTAGAGTTAGATTTAGCGCATCACCTAAATCTTTAAGAATATGGTCATAGCAAGTCGCTTTAAATACATTATCTTTAACAAAGCAAACTTTATATTTCCTTAAGGATTGAATTATCTGTTCGGGGGAATGCTTTCCGCCTAGCCGTTTGTTTAAAAGTCTTAAAATGGTTTTGGCGGGCATGGCCGCAAAGAGCAGACCGTACTGCTAACTTTTGCAGGTAATGGGGTACAATTACAGTAAAAAATCCATATTTCAGCTCATTTTATCGTAAACCGTCTATAAAATAAGGCTTTTTTAGGTATATTTCTTCCCATTAGTTGAAATTTTCAGCAGTGCGCTATACCTAGGGGTAAAATTCTCTTGTAGCTGTCTATAACCCTTTATTTATCTATATCTTCGGACATCGCAATTAGCTCTGATCCATTAAAATATCAGGATGATTCTTTTCTTCTTTTTCCTACAGTAAGCTGACACTATCATTTTGCATAATTTATTTGCATTATTGAAATTATATGCTTATAATAAAATCGGTGAAAATTGTGTCATTGTTAAATAAAAACTTTTTTAGCAATAACGCACACAATACATAACCAAACATTTTAACTATTATAGGGGGGCGTTTTTAATGAACTGGCCAGTAGTAGCAATTTTAGTTTCGTTTCTTGCCTTTGGTGTAGCCGCATGGCTATATACCTGGGTAAAATCCCAGCCTTCCACCAATCCTGAAGTCGCCAGAATTGGATTACTAATCAAAAAAGGTGCAAACACCTTTCTTGGCAGGGAATACCAAATATTGGCAATATTTGTAGCTATTGTAGCGTTACTCATTTTTTTCTTCCTGCCCCAACCTATTTGGAAAGGTAGCGCATCCGCGAACATCATGATGGCGATATCTTATATCATAGGTTCTGCGCTGTCGGCGTTAGCCGGCAAAATTGGTATTGCCGTTGCAACAATAGCAAATGTAAAGAGTGCGGAAGCAGCGGCCGAAAGCATGAATCGTTCATTTATGTCGGGTTTCCGTGGCGGATCGGTCATGGGAATGGCTGTAGTTGGAACAAGTCTTCTTGGAGTAACTGCAGTTCTTATGATTACAGGTGATGCAGCTTCAGTACTGGGATTCAGCTTTGGTGCCTCATCCTTGGCTCTTTTTGCTAAAGCCGGCGGGGGAATATTCACAAAGACTGCCGATGTAAGTGCGGATCTTGTTGGTAAGGTTGAGCTTGGCATACCTGAGGATGACCCACGTAATCCGGCTGTTATTGCTGACAACGTAGGTGATAATGTCGGTGACGTAGCGGGTATGGGTGCAGATTTGTTTGATTCTAATGTTGCAGCTATGTCGGCTGCTCTCGTTCTTGCAGTATCACTTGATGGCGGTACCGGTATCAATACCGACATGATTTTATGCTATGCTTCACTGGGATTGCTTTCATCCATTATTGGCGTATTGTCAGGGCGTATAGGGAAAAATGGAAACCCGAGTAATGCGCTTAATAAGTGCACCTATATAACTACAGCACTTTTCGCTGTCCTGACTGCTATAGCAACTCCGGTATTTGGGTTTGACTGGCGTTATTGGGGAGCAACAATCGTAGGTCTTTTAGTAGGAACCGTAATAGGCCTTACATCAGATTACTTTACAAATGACGCAAAGAATCCTGTGCGACATGTGGCAGGTTCTTCCAAATCGGGGCCGGCATTTACAATCCTCTCAGGATTTAGTTACGGGCTATATAGTGTATTACCTGCGCTCATAGGAATAGGAGTTTCGGCAGTGGCATCCTTCTACATTTGTGACGGAATTGATCCGGCCAGCAGAACGGATGCGCTTTTTGGTATTTCAATGTCCGCGATAGGTATGCTTTCCATAGTAGGTATGATCATATCAAATGATGCCTACGGGCCTATTGTAGATAATGCAAGAGGGATGGTTGAAATGGCCGACCTAGGTGATGAAGCACTGCGTATAACTGATGAGCTTGACAGCGCAGGAAATACGGTAAAGGCCATCACAAAGGGCTTTGCGGTGAGCGCTGCTGGGTTGACTGTTATTGCCCTTTTAGGCGCGTTTATGACAGAAGCTAATGCTGCATTGGCCGGTTTTGGGAAGCCTTTGATAGACAATTTTGATATAATGAATCCACTGGTATTCTTTGGGATGATAGTGGGTGTTGCTATACCTGCAATATTTTCCGCAATGCTTATTATGGGTGTTGACAGAAATGCTCAGCGTATGGTTGGAGAAATACACCGCCAGTTTGATGAGATACCGGGGCTTAAGGAAGGCAAAGAAGATGTGCTTCCCGAGTACGATCGCTGCATTGACATAGCAACAACAGGTGCGTTGAAGGAGCTGCTCCCTGCAGGTATTATGATAATTGTAGCTACATTGGTGGTTGGCTTTATCGGCGGGGTCAGAGCTATAGGCGGCTTTATTACGGGCAATATCATGAGCGGCCTGCTCCTTGCTCTGCTGATGAGTAATGCAGGTGGACTTTGGGATAACGCAAAGAAATATGTCGAGGCTGGAAATGAAGGCGGAAAGGGTTCCGTAGCACATAAAGCTGCTGTTGTCGGTGATACGGTAGGTGATCCTTTTAAGGATACCGCAGGACCGTCAATCAACACACAGATTACTGTTGTTACCTTGGTTGCATCCCTTGCAGCAGGGTTGTTCGCTTCATTCTCACTCTTCAGTTAATTGAAGAGCGGGGTTTATTATAAGTAGATTATTTACGACAATTGTGTTAACAAAAACAGAGGTGGTTTCGGCTAAAATCAGACCGCGCTACTCACTTTTGCAGGTTTAGGACTATATTTCCGGGAATATGCCTTGTTTTATAGCAGGCTATCTATAATATGAGCCTTTTTAAGCATAACTCAGTCCTAAAGTTGAAATTGTGAGTAGTGCCCTATACCTATTCAAACAAGTGATTAGTCAGTATGCTTTGGGCGGTCAAAACCGGCTACATAAAATGTTATTTGTCCGTAGATGCATTCGGATTCGAGGTATTTTGAGCATTGGTAGGAACTACCCCATCTGTACCGGCGGTATCGGAGGTATCCGTGGTGATGCCGGTGTCAGGAGTATCAGAGCCGCCGGAACTATCTGGAAAGTCCAGGCCGATAATTTCTTTAATGGATTTGCCTTTATAGATCATAGTTAAAATATTACGTATTAATAAAAAGGTAATCGGACCGAGTATTAGGCCAATAAAACCGGCAAGCCTCAATCCTATATACATAGCTAACAGCGTTAGCAGCGGGTAGACGCCAATCTGCTCACCAACAATTTTTGGCTCAATAGCCTGGCGGATTACTGTTATTACCGCATAAAGAATCAATAGCGAAACACCCATTCTTATGTCGCCAATGGCAAAAGAATACAGGAACCATGGGATCAAGATGGTGCCGGAACCAAGTATCGGAAGAATATCAATGACTGCAATCAGTAATGCAAAGAGCAGAGCATATTCAACACCTATTATACTCAGACCGATTAACAATTCGGTAAAAGTAATCGCCATTATAATCATTGCAGCACGCAGGTAGCCAAATATTGCTGAAAACAAATCATCTTTTATTGTCATCAGGCGGTTGTACCAGATCTCAGGCAGCTGATGGTAAATAACAGATGCGATTTCATCCCGGTCCTTAAGCATAAAGAAGGTCGCCAGTATAGTGATAATTGTAAACATGATCGCTTCCGGTAGGGAGGTGGCAGTATTAAAAATACCCTTCACAACTGATTTACCCAAACTTGTTATTGAGTTTGACAAATTATAAAATACACTGCCAAGATTGGCTGTAATTTCTGTGGGAAGCCAATCGATATACTCCGAAGAAAGATTGATCAGATCGGTAATCTGTATGTAAAGGTTGGAAAAGAAACCCGGTGCTTGCGCTATAAGTGATTTAGCTTCTTCTATAAGCCTGAGAACAACCAAAACAGCTAATAGTATGATTATCCCCAGCAATATTAAAAATGCAATAGGTGCAACTATTTTTCGGCTTATACGTAGTTTCCGGGTAGTAAATTTAATCACAGGCTCCATTACTGAGGAAAGGGCAAATGCGATTAGAAATGGTAACAAAAAAAATGCCAACCGAAACGAAATCAATACGCCTGCTGTTACAGATGCGACTACCAGTACAAATAGGACAATCCTTTTGTGATTTCTTCTTACTCTTATTTTCATATTGTACTCCCGCTTCAATTACTATCTATATTAAAATATACTTGACTATTCGTCAATCCTTAATTTATCTTTATAGCGGGAATTGATATGATTATGTTGTCAAAGGGTTTTCATGGACGATGCAATTTTTACCTTTGTGCTTTCCGTCATATAGCCTACGATCCGCTTCAAGAATGATTTCCTGATATGAAGTGTACTGGCCGCTCGGGCATACGCCTATTGTGATAGTTAATTCAATTGTTTCATTGTTGTATATGAAAAAAGAGTTGGCAATTTCCTGATGAATACGATTTATGCAGGCTAAGGCGCCTTCTATGGACGAATTGTTAAAGAGTATCAGAATTTCATCGCCGCCCCAACGGGATATGTAATCTGTCTCTCTGACATTTTCCCTTATTACTTGAACAACCTTCTTTAGCACCTTATCTCCACAATCATGTCCATAGCGATCATTGATTTTCTTAAAATCATCAACATCAGCTATGGCTGTTACGAATTCATCGTTATTTTTAGTCTTGGAATGCATAGCTGCTTCAAGCCGTTGTTTCATGGCTCTCCTATTAAGAAGCTGTGTCAGGGAATCGTGATTGGCCAGCTCCGAAAGTCTGTAATTAAGTAGCTTAAGCTTTATCTGGTCGGCTTCTACACCGGAAACATATAAAAGCATAATAAAACTGACCATCACAAATGCTACTATTGCATTAAAAATGAATATAAAGTCCAGGGCAGCCTGCGAAGGATATACGCGAAAATAGGACAAATCCACTACGTCGGGCAGAAACCTAATGGAAAGGAGAAAAATAAAGGAAAATCCTATAAAAAGGCCTGTCAAAGCCTTGCTGAGGCGGGTTATGCTGATCAGATGAAGGGTCGCAAACACTGTACAGATTAGAAAAAGCTCAAACCCGCTATTTGCGCCGATAGTAATCCCTGCAAAAAATGCATGTATACAGATTTCAAATATCAGTACATTGAGCACCTGCAGGAGCTTCCTGTACATAAAGATAATGAACAAGGCAATATAAAATATTACACTGAAGATATTAAAGACACTCATAAAAATACTGCCAATATAATAAAAATAGAAAACATAAAAAAGATGCGTAACAACTAATCCGCCAAGTATAAAATAGAACAATAGCAAATTATCTCTTTTATAACTTCTTAATTCTTTCATTTTTCTTTGTACTTCTTTCATACTTCTAGAGGTCAATGCTTCCAAGCTTTCATATTATTCTAATCCGGGGTTACCATAAACCACTTTTTAATTAGGCATGAAATGGCGACACATTTATTATAATAACATTCTTTTTTTGGAAATGCAATGAGACTTTTATCTATAAAATAATAAAAATCAAGAAAAAAATCAATCGATACCATCAATCGGGTAAGGGGGAATCGTCCACTTAATAAATTCACTCTCTTAAATCTAAAATATCATTATCGGGAAAATGAAGTCAAGACTTCGCGGTAATTCAGGAAATCACCAGGGAACCACATGCCTCTTTTATCAATTACCGTCATTGTAACCGGCAATATGCTTACCTGACCTGAACGAGCTCATTTTAACCTTGTAAGCCCTTAATAGAACCAGCATCTTTTTGTAGTAATATCTTAGCCTTTCAATTGGGAAATAGAGCCGTGGAGAAATAAGTGCAAGAGAAACGTTTAAGGGGGTTTTTGCAGTTTTACTGAGGTACTTTGACAAAATTAGCCCGGTTTTGAACTGACTGATATAAATCAATGAATACCAGAAATTTATCATCCTATTGTTGCTCTCCTGTCCCCAGTATGTACGGTACTCTTCCCTTAGAGAGCTGTTAAGGATTGCTTCTATGTCCTTTTTTATGACGACACCCTTGTTCTGCGCTATTTTTACAATATCTGTACCCGGCAAAAAGCTAAGGCCATGCAGCTGCAGCTCAAAAGGTCTGGATATTTTGGTGCAAAGCTCATATGTTTGGCGAATGTGCTCCTCGTTTTCGAAGGGGTGACGAAGCATAAAATCATAAGCAACCTGAGGAACCTTTTGTCTAAACAATACTCTTGTTGCATGCAGGATTTCTTCCTGCGTTTCGCTGCGGTGAAATATTTCCTTGCGCATGACGGGCGAACCGCTTTGTATTCCCATGACGACTTTATAAAGGCCTGCATCGACCAGTTTTTCAAATGTGTAATCGTCAGTCTTCAGAGGATGTCCCCATATTTCAAAGGGAAGGGCAATAAAGGTTTTATATCTATATGAGAATTCATTGATCCAATCCTTATCGTCGGGGAAAATTTCATCCCAGAAATGAACAAGCTTCAAGTTTTTCATGTTTTCCACTGCTTCCGTTAGTTCGCTGATAATGCTTGATACGCTTCTGTAGCGAACGAAGCTTCCGTTGCCCCCGTACATTCTTTTTATGTTGACACTGGAACAGTAAGAGCAGGTGAAGGGACAGCCTCTTGATGAAGACAGTTCATAAACGACCGACTTGATCATGGGATCCCCATGTACAAGCCTGTCATTGTCAATAAAAAACTTATTGTCAATATTGAAAAGGGGGTATCCGAGCTTGTCCAGATCCTCACAAAGGGGACGCAAATCATTCAGTATGAAAGAGCTGCTGTCGGTATGCTTATCTGCCTGTTCTTTGTAAGCAAGGTTTTTGATGGATTTATGGGGTTTATTATTTAATATAGCGTTGGCTAACTCTAAAATTGCTTCCTCTCCTTCGCCGCGCAGCACAAGGTCTGCATGTTCAAGACTTCCCTCCGGGAACAGGGAGGCATACAGCCCGCCCCATACAATTGGAATTGAAAAATTTCTATGTAAATAGTTGTTTACAGAAATAACAGTTTCCAAATATAAAGAGGACATGACACTAAGCCCGATCAATCCCGGCTCCAGAAAGCCGACGAGTGTTTTTAGGAGTGTTAATTCCTCCGATGTAACCCTTTTAGGATTTACACTGTTGAAATCCTTGAAAAATAGTGTATAAACCTTATAGCCTGATTTTATAAGAGATCTTTCAAGATACCTTACACCCATCGCCCTTTTATTATAAAAACCTATTAAAAGTATCGGCTTATTATTCATAGCATTGCCGGTCTCCTTATACCAGTGCGTTGTGAATCTCCTTTTGCAGTGAGCCTTTGCATATAATACCCAGACATGAAAAATAACATACAAAGTCTAAAAACGCGTTGACATTCCTATAGTAATAAAGTAAAATTGCAGCAAGTAAAAAGTGATTTTAAAAGAGGATATATAACAAATTGATAAAGGCAAATCCGTCGAAAGATGGAGACGCAAAGCCGCAAGTCTAAAGCAAGAAATTGCCATGACAGTTGGGCTGCCAAAAACAGGAATGGTTTTTAAGTTAACTAATTAAAGTAGGCAGATTGTAGATTGCTTACTTTTTTTATTTATATAGCAATTTATGGCACTTTGTAAAGAAGCTATGACTGCCTTGAAAGCCGACATTTTTTTAGAGAAAGGAGCAAGCAAAGTGTCTGAATATTTTATCAAAAAGGATTCTGAATATTATACTGCACAGGATATTTATGGCGATAAGGGAAGGCTGCTATTAAGTAAAGGGCAAAAAGTAACGGATGATGTTAAAAAGAGGCTGAAGAGGCTTGGGAAATCTGTTCCGGAAAAGTCAAACGATACTGATAATATAAAAAAAAGTCGTCCTTGCTCCAAATGACAGGCAAAGTGCTGATTTCACTCCGGTGACCCAGGAATTCAGAAACAAAATGAATATCCGTGACAGTCGCATTCTAGAGAAACCTAATGAGGTATTAATCAATATAATATTTAAATCTAAAACTAAGCCTTGGTGGATTCATGTCAATGCCTTGAGCAACTACGTGGATTGGTTATATACACATTCAATTGATGTTGCCTTGATTTCCTTGATGATGGCTGTGGAACTGGGATACAGCGATGAGGAGCTTTTTACTTTAGGAATAGGTACCCTTCTGCATGATGTAGGCAAGTTGTTGGTACCAAAGTCCATCATTCAAAAACCTGAAAGTTTGACCGACATGGAAATGTCTTTAATAAGGCAGCATTGCGAACTGGGCATGAGTTCTCTTGAGGGACTTAATCTTCCTAAGGAATATACGGATATTGTTATGCAACATCATGAGCGGCTCGACGGGAGCGGATATCCAAAAGGACTAAAGGGAAACGAAATATGCCGCAACGCAAGAATTGTAATGATTGCCGATGCTATTGATTCAATCACATCCTATCGGCCTTATAGGCAACCACAGACAATAAGCAATGCGATAAAGAAACTAAGAGATGAAGAAGAAAGATGTCTTCAAGAATTAGTTTCTTTATTAGAAAAGATTCTGGAGTAATGTAGGCAGTGGTTTTTGTTTATCGCATTCAGTATAAAAAGCTATGTACGGTTTTGCAGTTTACCAAAGAAGAAGTATGTTTAAGCTCGACTTATGGATTGCATCGCAAAGCCTTACTTGACAAGCATCGGGCAATCTGGTAGCATTTTATAAAAATAACCAAATGCGATGACAGGGAAAACACGCTGCTGTACAGCAATTCAGAGAGCTGTTGGTTGGTGGAAAACAGTGCGCCGGGCAGATTGTGAACTCCCCCTTGAGCAGTCAGCTGAAAACCGATGAGGTTCATTAGGCCATTGAGTGTCTTGCTTCGAATAGTAGCATCGGTGAGTAGGTATGAACGGGTTCCCGTCGTTACCTGGGAGGGCGTTTAGGTTTTATGCAGATATAGGAAGTCTAGTTGGAGTACTTCCTTTGAAACGGTGTGCTTCTGCAGCTGATCTAGATGTCGCAAAGAGGGTATATTAATACCAAGTGGAGTGGTACCACGGAAGTTGAAGCTTTCGTCTCTGGCAGAATTGTCATGGACGAGGGCTTTTTTACTCATAAAAGCTATTATTCGGGAGGGATTAAAATGAAAATTGCGTTTTCTACACTGGGATGTCCTGACTTTGATTGGCCCGACATATATTCCATGGCTAAGGATATCGGGTTTGACGGAATAGAAATACGCGGCCTCGGAAAGGATATATTTGCCGTTACGGCACAGCCCTTTACCGAAGGTCAGCTACCCAATACAGTTAAAAAGCTGGCTGAACTGCATCTGGAAATACCATGCCTGTCTTCCGGCTGCTGCTTGAAGTTCGCCGACAAAGCCGATGACAACCACAGTGAGATTGTTCAGTACATCGATCTGGCTGCCAAACTAAAAACACCTTATATTAGAATCCTTGGAGACCTTGAACCACATACGGATGGCGAGGTAGATGATGAGGTTGTTCTTGCGGCACTGCGGCGGCTTATTCCTATTGCAGAAGAAAAAGGTGTGACTTTGTTGGTTGAAACAAACGGAGTCTATGCTGATACCAAGCGCCTGTGCAATTTGCTCAATATTGCCGCAAGCGACGCCGCAGGTGCCCTTTGGGATGTGCATCATCCCTACCGCCATGCAGGAGAGTCGGCCGGTACGACGGTGCAAAATCTCGGCGCATATATTAAATATGTGCACGTTAAGGATTCCGTCTTTGAAGAGGGCAAGGTCTCTTATAGGATGATGGGGGAAGGCGATCTTCCCATCGGCGATTTCATGTCGGCATTGCGTTCGATTAACTATGACGGTTACGTTTCCCTTGAATGGGTCAAACGCTGGGCTAAGGATTTGGAGGATGCAGGTATTGTTTTCCCGCATTTTGCCAACTATATGAGCCTTTATCTGGAGAAGGGTGTGCAAAAGGGTCGTTTATTTTACAATAACGCAAGGACAGGGCAATACGTATGGGAAAAGGATACACTAATTGATCTGACATTTCCGCAGGTGCTTGACCGTATCGTAGACGAGTTTCCCAATCAATATGCTTTTCGCTATACAACCCAGGATTACACAAGGACATACTCGGAATTCAGAGACGATGTGGACACCTTTGCCCGGTCATTGATTTCCTTGGGCGTTAAGCCCGGCGATCATGTTGCCATATGGGCAACAAATGTTCCTCAGTGGTTTATTACATTCTGGGCTACCACGAAGATCGGTGCGGTGCTCGTCACCGTTAACACGGCATATAAGATTTATGAAGCGGAATATCTCCTTCGCCAGTCGGATACGCATACGCTTGTAATGATTGATGGCTACAAGGACTCCGACTATGTCGGCATCATAAAGGAGCTATGCCCTGAGCTTGAAACCGCTGAGGCGGGTAGACCTTTGCACATCAAGAGACTTCCCTTCCTGCGCAATATTATAACGGTTGACTCCAGGCAGAAGGGCTGTCTGACCTGGGAGGATGTCACTGCTTTGGCCGACAGGACTCCCATAGAGGAGGTCTATCGCCGTGCCCTTTCCATTAACAGACATGATGTATGTAATATGCAGTACACCTCAGGAACCACCGGCTTCCCCAAGGGTGTTATGCTAACCCATTATAATGTAGTTAATAACGGTAAAAATATTGGTGACTGCATGGACCTTTCTACGGCTGACAAGATGCTGATACAGGTGCCCATGTTCCACTGCTTCGGGATGGTGCTTTCCATGACCGCCTGTATTACCCATGGCTCTACGCTATGCCCTATACCTTATTTTTCACCAAAACAGTCTTTGGACTGCATAAACAAAGAGAAAATAACCGCTTGCAACGGTGTTCCTACTATGTTCATTGCCATGCAGGAGCATGAGGATTTTGAAAAGACCGATTTCTCCCATATGAGAACCGGCATTATGGCAGGTAGTCCATGTCCTGTCAAGGTAATGCAGGATGTCGTGGATAAGATGAACATGACAGAGATTACAATTGTGTTCGGTCAGACTGAATCTTCGCCGGGATGTACACAAAGTCGCGTGGATGATTCAATAGAGCTGCGTGTCAACACTGTTGGACGCGCGCTCCCGGGCGTTGAATGTAGGATCGTGGATCCTCAGACAAATGAGGAGCTGCCTCCCAATACTGATGGGGAGTTTGTAGCCAGAGGCTATAATATCATGAAGGGTTACTATAAAATGCCCGAAGCCACGGCGGCTGCCATTGATGAAAACGGATGGCTGCATACGGGGGATCTGTCAAGATGCGATGAAAACGGGTATTATAAGATTACAGGACGTATCAAGGATATGATTATCCGCGGGGGAGAGAATATTTACCCTAAGGAAATAGAAGATTTTATATACACGCACCCAGCGGTCAAGGATGTGCAGGTAATCGGCGTGCCCGACAAGCAATACGGGGAAGAGATAATGGCTTGCGTAATACTTAAGGCCGGGGTAGAGCTGACGGAGGACGAGCTGAAGGAATATATCCGGTCGCATATGGCCAGACACAAAACACCTCGCTACATAGAATTTGTGGACGAATTTCCTATGAACGCCGCAGGCAAGATAATGAAATACAAGATGCGCGAGTGGGCTGTTGAAAAGCTGAACCTGCAAAAGGATGGCTCCATTGAAACAGCCTGAAGGCATAGAAGTTGCAACAGATTTAGCATATTATTAGAGCAGAGGTGATTTTTATGAATTGGTTAAGACGATTTATGGCGGGAAGGTATGGGGCGGATCAGCTTTCGCTGGCTTTGCTTATACTGTCCATAATATTGACATTAATAGCACAAATAGCACGCCTACCGATACTGGCAATGATTAGCTATATTCCGCTAATATTATGTATTTTTAGAATGCTTTCCAGAAACGTTAATAAAAGGAGCATGGAGAATTATAAGTTTTCCATGCTGATTAGTCCCCTGTATGCACGCTTTATTAAAGTGCGCAGGCGTCTTGCTGAATCGAAGACCAAAAGGTTTTTGAAATGCCCCCAGTGCAAGGCTGAATTGCGACTCCCGAAAGGTAAGGGAACAATCATAGTCACCTGCCCCAAATGCAGGAACGAGTTTAAGGCAAAGACATAGGGATGCATAGGGATGCTGCCGCTTGACAGGAAAATCCAGATATCATATAATTAACTAATCAATTTGCGCTGCATGATACTACAGTACAAACTGAGCAGGCGATGGACCGGAAACGGTTCGTGGGGCCGGGCCGAGAACGGCAATGGATTTAAACCAATAAATCCGTGGGACAGTAATATGTTCTGCGGGTTTTTTTATTCAGCCCCCGAGATTTTGATTATTTAAATGGGTACTAATCGTGCGTAAATGGGTAAATAAGATATCTAGGAGTGTTAGAATGACAGATTTATTAATCAAGCTCTTTGTTAAGGACAATCAAAATACCTCCAGTGAGCTGGTACGCGGGCATTATGGAAAGTTTTCCGGGATAGTTGGAATTGTGACAAACTTTCTCCTATTTCTCATCAAAATTATTGCGGGTGTGCTTTCCAACAGTATTGCCATCACTGCAGATGCTGTCAACAACCTCTCGGATGCAGGCTCTGCCATTGTAACGCTGGTTAGCTTTAAAATATCCGGGAAACCGGCAGACGCTAAGCATCCCTATGGGCATGCTCGAATGGAATATATCGCTAGCTTAATTATTTCATTTATTATTCTGGTTTTGGGGATTCAGTTTATTATTAGCTCTGTCGAAAAAATCATTTACCCGCAAGAAGCCGTATTTTCATGGCTTACGATATCCATACTTGTTGTTTCAATCCTGATTAAGCTTTGGCAGTGCCTGTTTTACCGGAAGGTCAGCAGAATAATTAATTCTTCTGCTATATACGCCACCTCTATTGACAGTCGAAACGATATGCTGGCAACCTCATCCTTGTTGATTGCTGCCATTATTACAGCGCTTTCGGGTTTCAATCTTGATGGCTATATGGGGCTTCTTGTTGCCATTTTCATCATTATTTCCGGAATTAAGCTGATTGCTGATACAATAAGCCCGCTGCTTGGCCTTGCGCCATCGGAGGAGCTGGTGCGCAGCATCTATAAAAGGATTCTCAGCTATGACGGGATAGTTGGCCTACATGATTTGACGGTTCATAACTATGGTGTTTCCAAGCGCTTTGCATCAGTACATTGCGAAGTATCTGCCAAGCAGGATATTATGGTGAGCCATGATCTTATTGATAATATTGAGCGGGACTTTTTAAAGGATATGGGGATCCATATGGTGATTCATCTGGATCCTGTCATTATAGATGACGAACAGACTAATGAGCTGAAATCGGAAGTGCAAAAGCTGATCAGGGAGATCTCCACTGACATTCAAATTCATGATTTCAGAGTCGTTTGGGGTCTTACTCATTCAAATCTAATTTTTGATGTGGTGGTACCCTACAAATTCAAATTAAGCGATAAGGAATTAACCGAGCTCATTGCCGAAAAGATTACGGAGCTGGATCCTGGCTACCGATTAGTTATTACAGTGGATCATAGCTACATACCGGATTTGTCTGATGACAATTAGGGCAAATCAAAGCATAGTAATCTTGTTGAGGAAATCCCCTGCAAAAAAAGCTATACAAGGGTCTTGCACCATGTTGACAATGGCCGCATAATTATGTTATTGTCTGCTATAGTATTTCTTTGAATTCTGAATAAACTTGAAAATAGAAAGGCAAATAAAAATGAACAAGGCTGAGCTTTTAGGGAGATGGACTAAGGAGAAATCAGAGGAATTGTACGGAGTTAAGAATTGGAGTGCCGGCTATTTTTCAATTTCCGATAATGGAGAAGTAATGGTACACCCAAATAAAAGCAACAAGGCTCCTGCAGTCAGCTTGATGGATATTGTATCAGGTGTCCGGGAGCGCGGTCTGGATATGCCTGTTCTTTTGCGCCTGGAGAATTTACTGGATTCACAGATTGCCTATATTAATGATTCTTTTGAAAAGGCAATGAAGGAATTGGGCTATAAAAATGTGTACCGCGGGGTTTACCCCATTAAAGTTAATCAACAGCAGCAGGTAGTTGAGGAGGTCACCAGATTTGGTCAGCGTTATCACCACGGCCTGGAGGTAGGCAGTAAAGCGGAGCTGATTGCGGCTCTTCCCGTAATGAGGAATAAGGAGGCTTACCTAATTTGCAATGGATATAAGGATGAGGAGTTTATTGATCTGGGATTATATGCTGTTAAGATGGGCTTCAAGCTCTTTTTCGTCATAGAGATTCCCGATGAGATAGATACAATAATTGAGCGCTCGAAGGCTTTAGGGGTCAAACCCAATATTGGCATACGCGTTAAGCTTTCATCAAGAGCCGGGGGGCATTGGCTCGAATCCGGTGGCGACCGAAGCATATTTGGACTGAATGTTTCTCAGATGATTAATATGGTAGACTACCTAAAAGAAAAGAATATGCTGGATTCACTCAAGCTGCTTCACTATCATGTAGGGTCACAGATACCTAATATACGAGATATCCGTTCGGCGGTTCTGGAAGCGTCCCGTGTTTATTCGGAGCTGGTGAAAGAGGGAGCGCCCATGGGTTACCTGGATTTGGGCGGCGGACTTGCAGTGGATTATGATGGCTCCAGCACGAATTACGTTCACAGCCGAAATTATACAGTTGAGGAATATTGCGCCGATATTGTTGAAGCTGTAATGACTACTTTGGATTCGGCAGATGTTGCGCACCCTGTTATTCTGACTGAATCAGGGCGTATGACGGTTGCATATTATTCCGTTCTTTTGTTTAACGTATTGAATGTGGAGAAGTTTGAAGAATATGATATACCGGATAGGGTGGACGAGGGTGCGCCGGAGCAGTTGGAAAATCTCTTTGATGTAAATAAGAGTCTGACTTTGAAGAATATACAGGAATGCTATAATGATGCACTGTATTACAGAGATGAGATGCGCGATATGTTCAAACACGGCAAGATTAGCCTTCGCGATCGTTCTATCGGGGAAAAGGTTTTTTGGAACACAATTAGCCAGATTGCAAAGGAAAAGAAAAAGCTTAAGCATAGCCCGCCGGATTTGGAGGATATTGAAAATGCAATCGCAGATATATACTACTGCAATTTCTCCGTGTTTCAGTCCATACCTGATAGCTGGTCGATTGATCAGCTGTTTCCGATTATGCCTATTCATCGTCTTTTGGAGCTGCCAAAGCGAAATGCGGTTATTGCGGATATAACCTGTGACTGCGACGGAAAAATCGACCGTTTTATTGATCTGCACGATGTAAAAAACACGCTGCCGCTGCACGAGATGAAAAACGGCGATGATTATTACCTGGGAGTATTTTTGGTTGGTGCATATCAGGAGACCTTGGGTGACCTCCACAATATGTTCGGTGATACGAATGTAGTCAGTGTGAGAATCACTCCGGATGGTCAATATGATTTTGTGAAGGAGCTTCACGGCGATAGTGTAGCTGATGTGCTTTCCTACTTTGAGTTCGATCCGAAGGAAATGCTGGTGCGTATGCGTGAGACAGCCGAAGAGGCGATTCACGACGGGTTTATCACTGCCGGCGAACGGCCCGAGATTATGCGCGCCTATGAAGATGGATTGCGCGGATACACATATTATGAGCGATAAAAATAATGAAAAATTTGATGAATAAGCAAGGACTAAGGACTGCAAAGACGTTTTTCATCCTATTGAAAAATGCTTTTGCAGTTTTTTTATTCACATTATTTAACTCAAATAATTATGAATTTATGTAGACAGAATAATACGGGAGGTGTTTTAAATGCAAAATTCGTTGAGAACAGCTATTGGTACCTTAATCGGCATCTGTCTAGTCGCGGTTGTGCTTGTCGGTTGCACACAAACCGGCACGCCGGGAATTCCCGGACAGGATGGCATGAATAATAACACTAATGCTCAGACACAGGGATATGGTATGGACAATGCTGGCGACAACAGGTACGGCAATACGATTGGCATTACCGGATACAATAGCAGAACAAATCCGGGTATGAACAACGCAATGAATGGAACAGATGGCAGAACAGGACCTGGAACAAATCTGTCTGCAGGGCCGAATATGAATTATGGAAATACCGGCACACAGATGTCAAGCGCAGATCGGCAGAAAGCGGACAAAATTAAAAGGCAGATTATGAACATGCCAGGCGTAAGCTCTGCCGATGTAATTGTTATGGGTGATACTGCATTGTGCGGAGTAAATACGGGCACAAACACTTCTTTATCACAGCTGAGAAGCAGTATTAGCCAAAGGGTCAAGCAAATGGACAACACTATAAGGAATGTTGCCGTTACTAATGACTCCAATATTCTCGCTGAGATACAAAGGCTCCTGGGTACAAATCCGCAAAATGTTACAGGAAACACTGTTACTGGTAACAATAGAATGAATACCGGAACAAACAACGGGATGAATACCGGGATGAACAACGGGGCAAGAAACCGGACTAACACTGGAGCGAACAACAGGACAAACAACCCGGTGACTAACCTCATGGATCAATTCAATGATCTTGTCAGAAGAGCGACTACAGTAACGCGCTAGCAGCTGTGGTAATAGGAAATGCATTATTTTACTTTAAAGCAGGCTCTATGCCTGCTTTTTCAATCTAACCTTTGCATCCATATCACTATACTTTATTGAATAAGAAAGTAATATGTGCTATTATTTCATTTCAGACAACCCATACAGCCTAAGGGAGGAATGGATAGGGTGGAATTGCCGGAATTGATACTTATAGCTGTCGGCCTTTCGATGGACGCCTTTGCAGTAGCTATATGCAAGGGTTTGTCTGTGCAGAGCTTGAAATTCAGACATGCACTAATTACAGGCCTTTTTTTTGGAGGATTTCAGGCAATTATGCCACTAATTGGGTACTTGTTCGGAACCCAATTTAGAGATTATATTGTTGCAGTTGACCATTGGATTGCTTTTGCACTTTTATCTGTAATTGGTACCAATATGATCAGGGCGAGCAGACAGGAGTATTGTGAAAATGCTGGAAATACTTTTGGATTGAAAAGTATGCTCCTATTGTCGTTAGCCACCAGTATTGATGCGTTAGCTGTCGGCGTGACATTTGCTTTCCTTAATGTTGACATTCTGCCTGCTGCCTCTACGATCGGCATTATCACATTTCTGTTTTCGGCGGCAGGAGTAAAAATAGGGTATGTTTTCGGCTCGAAATTCAAGTCAAAGGCAGAATTCACAGGCGGTATCATCCTAATTGGGATGGGATTGAAAATCCTGGTGGAGCATCTGATCGCATAATTTCGGATTTATTATTGCAGCTCACTCTGTATCGTTAGTGTTGATTATGAATAGATTTCGCTTCATACCAGCTAATACATGGGTAGCCCCACCTCACCATTTTTACCAGGAGCCTGAGCAAGTACCAATATTGAGCTAATTGCGATGTCCGAAGATATAGATAAATAAAGGGTTATAGACAGCTAC
>CAZQCL010000026.1:0-17881 GCA_964592435.1 uncultured Oscillospiraceae bacterium | reverse complement strand
TCCCTTGATACTTCAGGTTTCATCCGGTGCCAGAAAATATGCCAACCACACATATTTAATGAAGCTGGTCGAAGCTGCTTTAGAAGAAACAGGTCTGCCGATCTGTCTGCATCTGGATCACGGCGATACCTTTGAGCTATGCAAATCCTGCGTAGACGGTGGTTTCACATCAGTAATGATTGATGGCTCCCAGCATTCCTTCGAGGATAACATTAAGCTTACAAAGCAGGTTGTTGAATATGCACATGCTCATGGCGTCGTTGTTGAAGGTGAGCTTGGCAGACTTGCCGGCGTTGAGGATGACGTAAATGTATCTGAAGAGGATTCCTCATACACAAGGCCCGAGGAAGTTGAAGAATTTGTATCGAAGACAGGCGTTGATTCATTGGCTATTGCTATAGGGACAAGCCATGGCGCATTCAAATTCAAGGGGGAGCCGAAGCTTAGGTTTGATATACTTGAAGAAGTCAGCAGGAGACTTCCTGGATTCCCAATCGTTCTTCATGGAGCTTCGTCAGTTGTACCAGAGCTGGTTGATAAGATCAATAAATACGGTGGAAACATGCCCGGCGCAAGAGGCGTACCGGAGCCAATGCTGAGACAGGCTGCAAAATCGTCTGTTTGCAAGATTAATATCGATTCCGATCTAAGACTGGCCATGACAGCTACTGTAAGAGAATACTTTGCCCAGCATCCTGAGCACTTTGACCCCAGACAGTACCTCAGACCAGCAAGAGAAGCCATAAAAGAGCTTGTTAAGAACAAGATTATCAATGTTCTCGGTTGTGACGGAAAGGCATGAGTGCAGGCTTAATTTGCTCAAAGGCTTGGGGCATTGAACGCCTTTGATTTCAGTCGGATATACCAAAAAAATAGATATTACTAAACCGCATCTGTAAGAAGATGCGGTTTTTGCATATTCTGCGTAAATATGTAAATACTATGGTAGGCGGGGTGTTAGGCATTTGGGTGCAAAAATAGGAATTCCCAGAGGCTTGTTTTATTATAAATTCAATGAGTTCTGGGGGATTTTTTTTACTGAATTGGGGGCGGAAATTATTGTATCCGAACTCACAAACAAGCGAATTCTGAATGACGGGGTAAAGGCCTGCGTTGATGAAGCATGCCTTCCTGTAAAGCTGTTTTATGGACACGTGATTAGCATCATGGATCGAGTAGACTATATCCTTGTGCCCAGATTTACCAGCATCTCAAAAATGGAATATGTATGCCCTGAATTTGGAGGGCTTCCAGATACGATCAGGCACACAATAAAGGGGGTGCCTAAATTGATTGATACTGAGGTAAATATGAGAAGATCCCAAAAAGGTGGTGTAAAGGCAGCGGTGCGGATGGCTGCTATAATTGGTGCAAGCAAGCGTGATGCCCTAGCCGCTTATAAGATCGCATTAACCCGGTTGCAGCAAGAGGACGGGGGACGGTTCTCCCAGGGGGACGGCTCTCCCAGGGGGGATGGTTCTCCCAACGGCTCGAAAAAGCTAAGTAAAGCGCAAAGGAAAGAACTGTACCCCCAATCATCCCCCCAATTGTCTGATTGGCCTATGCCTTTTGCCAAAACCGAGAGAACCGTCCCCTTGGTATTGCCCCTCGGGAAAACCGTTCCCGCGCTATGGGTGGCGGTGATAGGGCATCCGTATATTATATATGATAAATATATCAGTATGGATTTGCTGGGCAAGCTGAAAAAGCGGGGGATAGGGGTGAAGACGATTGAAATGGTAAGTCGTGAGAGCATTAACAGGCATGCGACTGAATTGGAAAAGCCGATGTTTTGGTATTATGGCAGGACTGCCTATGGAGCAGTGATGCATTTAGCTCGGGCAGGTGAGGTAGATGGTATCATATGCGTTACGAGCTTTGGCTGCGGAATAGACTCCTTTGTCAACGACCTGATAGAGCGTAAAATTAGAAATGAGTCCGAAATTCCCTTTATCACAATGACAATAGATGAGCATTCAGGTGAAGCCGGTTTTAATACAAGGCTGGAAGCCTTTACTGATATGCTGCACTGGAGAAGATGTAATGAAAATAACCTTCCCACACCTGGGAAACACATATATTGTTGTCAAATCAATACTTGATGACCTGAACGTAGAATATGTCATACCCCCATTTAACAACAGGAAAGCATTAGAACTGGGCGCCAGATATTGCCCTGAAATGGTCTGCCTGCCCTTAAAAATTAACATAGGCAATTATATCCAAGCCTACGAAATGGGAGCAGACACCATAATTATGGCGGGAGGATGCGGACCCTGCAGATTCGGCTACTATTCTCAGATGCACCGTGAAATTCTTGCAGACGCAGGGTATGCTATGGACGTAATTACGCTGGAGGTGGGAAACGGTGGTATAGGTGAGCTTGTTGAGAAAATAATGAGAATTGTTCGGGGAAACATGACCCGGATTCATTTGCCATCGGCTATAGGACATGCTGTAACGCTTGCAAAGCGTATAGATGAGATGGAGATGCTGTCCTTCAAAGCAAGAGCCCGCGAACAGGAGCCCGGCTGTGTTGACAAAATATACAGGGGCTTTGCGAAGAATGTATTACAAAGAAGGGGGTATAAGGAAATTGCATGCCTATTAAAGGAAACTGAGGAGGAACTGAGAGCAATTACGCTAAGGCCTAAGGCAAATCCTCTCAAAATAGGTATTGTAGGCGAGATTTATACGGGGATTGAGCATTTTGCCAGCTTCGAAATTCAACAGAGGCTTGGAAGGATGGGTGCGGAGGTTGACAGGAAGGTAACGGTTAGCAACTGGATAATTGAGCATATGATTAAGAAGGGGCTACATTTGCCCCGAGACTTGAGATATCAGGAAGCAGCAAGACCATGGCTGGGTGCGATGATTGGCGGACACGCTCAGGAAACTGTGGGAAATACGGTGATGTATGCACAAAATGGCTACGATGGAGTGATTCAGATTTTCCCTTTCTCATGCATGCCCGAGATTGTGGCAAAAAGCCTTTTGCCATCTGTTGAGCGAGCACTGGATATACCGGTTCTGACCCTAATTATCGATGAAATGACCGGTGAAGCGGGTTATATGACCAGAGTGGAGGCATTTGTCGATATGCTTGAAAAAAGAAGGGAGCGCGGGAAATATGAGGTCGGACGGCTACTATCTTGGAATTGATATAGGTTCTGTCAGCACAAACCTTATTTTGACAGATCCTAAAGGAAATATAACCTTAAAGCTGTACAAGAGAACCTGTGGTCAGCCGATCCAATCTCTGGTGCAGGGGCTTAACGAAATTGCAGCAGATTTGAGGTATCCGAGGATTATAGGAGTTGGTGTCACCGGAAGCGGACGCGAGCTGGCAGGGGTTATTGTAGGGGCTGACATTGTAAAAAATGAAATAACAACCCATGCAATAGCGGCACAATCTGTAATCCCCGGTGTAAGGACTATTATTGAAATAGGCGGACAGGACTCGAAAATTATAATTCTAAGAAATGGTGTAGTATACGATTTCGCCATGAATACAGTATGTGCAGCCGGGACTGGCTCTTTTCTTGACAGGCAGGCTGCCAGACTCGGCGTGCCTATTGAGGAGTTCGGAGATTTGGCGCTGCAATCGTCTTTTCCAGTCAGAATAGCAGGCAGGTGCGCTGTTTTCGCAGAATCCGACATGATACATAAGCAGCAGTCCGGTCACAGCAATGAGGATATCGTCAATGGCCTTTGTGATGCACTGGTAAGAAATTATCTGAGCAATCTGGCCAAGGGAAAAGAAATCATGGAACCTGTTGTCTTCCAGGGGGGAGTTGCAGCCAATAAAGGGATTGCAGCCGCGTTCGAAAGAGCCTTGTCCATGAAAATCATAATCCCTGAGAATTACGAAGTAATGGGAGCCTACGGAGCAGCGATCATCACACGACAGCTCAGCATGACCGGCAACAGCTTCACTACGGGCTTTATCGGCTTTGAAGCCATGGAAAGAGCCTACAGCACCAGAAGTAAGGAGTGTGATGGGTGTGCAAACATGTGCGAGATTATTGAACTCATTTCGGATAACATAATACAAGCCCGGTGGGGGGATCGATGTGGCAAGTGGTCATTTATCAAAGGTGAGAGATAAATGGGAACTTTTATGCAGCAATTCCTGTCTATTTAGGGAGAATAAGTTTTTCGAAGGAGGGAATTTCCATGACACAGGCATTTACAATTAAGAGCAAGCTTACACTGGTGGCTCTGCTGCTTGCAGTGGCTACACTTACGGTAGTGGCATTCGGCTTGTATGGTAATATGACGGCTCAGGCTGAGGAAGAAGCAAAGGATAAGAGAACCATGAGCGTATCCGGGCAGGCCAGGGTAACTGCATCTCCTGATTTTGCCACAATTAATCTGGGGGTCATTACTGAGGATAAGGATGCGGTGGTTGCACAGAAAGCAAATGCGACTGCAATGGATAAGGTCATAGCATCTATCAAGGCTTCCGGTGTGAAGGCTGAAGATATGAAAACCGTAAACTATTCAATTCAACCCAAGTACAACTACAATGAAGTAACAAGGCAAAGCAATATAATCGGTTATACAGTCAGAAACTCAGTGAATGTTACGGTGAGGGATCTGACTAAGACCGGCTCTATTATCGATGCTGCAGCACAAAGCGGGGTAAACACTACCAGTAATATTAACTTCGGGCTGAGCAACTATGAGAAATTCTATAATGAAGCATTAGGAAAAGCAGTTATAGCTGCAAAGAAAAAGGCAGATACTATTGCGGAAGCACTGGGAGTCGAGCTCATAGCCCCGATCTCAGTTAATGAAGGCGGTGGCTATAGTCCCTTGAGTAATTATGCGGTATACGATATGAAAGCAGCGTCCAGTAGCCAGACACCTATAGAGACAGGCTCCTTAGAGATTACCGCAAATGTAAGCATAATCTATAGATACTGAGGAGATGAAAGAATATCAACGGTAATCCATACTTTAGGAAAATTGTAATATTGTAAGAAACTTTTAAATAGTATATAATATGATGGTAGCAATTAAATATAGCCAGTTTACGCTTAATCATTTTGAGCGGGGGAACCACTTATTGGTTGTTTGCAGAATAATCTTTATTGGGGTGAATCCGGCCGGAGACAAACCGGTTGGTAGGGTCATTCTTTTCCGATCCGAATCCGTCAGCTAACCTCGTAAGCGTTGGAAGAGGAATAACTATATGCTTTCAGCCGCATAGCGGTAAAAGTTGCAGATTTTTTCTCTGCAACTTTTTTTCTAAAAAATCGATGAAGGAGGTTTTATTATGGTTCGAGTTTGCCTTATTGGCTTGGGCAAAACCGGAAGCGAAGTTGCTAAGGTTTTGCTGGAGCAAGAAAAAATAAAGCTTGTAGCCGCCGTATGCAGCCCGGGCGGCGAAAAGAAGGGAAAGGATCTTGGAGAGATTATCGGAGTGAGGAACACAGGGATTATAGTCAGTGGCTCCGACAAGCTGGAAGAGATGGTGTTTCGTACCAAGCCTGATATAGCGGTTGACTTCTCCGAACATTCTGCGACGATGAAGAATGCAGTCATCCTTTCAAAGTTGAAAGTAAATATGGTGATTGCTACCACAGGCTTCTCAAAATTCTCACTGAAAAAGCTATTCGTACTCACAAGGAAATACCGTAACGGCATTGTATATGCCCCGAATATCACACTTGGTGTAAACGTATTGATGCTGTTGACCGGTATTGCCTCAAGCCTATTGAATAATTATGATTTTCAGGTAACTGAGGAGCATCACAGCAAGAAGAAGGATATACCCTCGGGTACTGCACTAAAAATTGCCGGGGAAATAGAGAGGTCTATGAAAAATGTTGGCAGCAATGCAGAATATGACACAGTCCCGATAAATGCAGTACGCGCCGGTGGAATAGTAGGAAAGCATGAAATTATTATAGCCGGGGATGAAGATATGATAACGATCTCTCACCAGTCATTTTCACGAAAGGCATTCGCCACAGGAGCTATTAGCGCGATTAAATATATATATAAAAAATCAGGATATTACGAAATGTCCGATGTGCTCGGACTCACAGACGTTCTTACTGGGTATATTGAAAAGGACAGGTCGCGTCAGGCAAAAAGGAAGCGCTATTTGAGAAGCCAGGAAACAAACCGGCCGGAGCCTGTTTCAAACTAAGTATTTAGAACTGAGGCATCGACATACCAAAGAGCAGCTGCCTCAGTCAACTCTCCTCTTTTTGTTTGTTTTAATTCGGGATGTGTAGAGCTTCCCCAAAAATTTTCCAAGGTTGAACAGCATTAGAATTGCTTCAACCGCAAGAAGCATAATGATAAGCATGAATATGTCTTTGTTCGCTGTGATATCTTTTCGGATCTTTGTCCGTGTATCATCCGGCGGAACAATACCAGTTTCGGGATAAAGGCTGATATTCACCTCAGTACCATCATCAAGGATATATGTGGCGGTGCCTGCCGGAATTGTTGTCTTCAGTGGCAAAGACAGCTCTGCTATAGAGCTGAATTCCTTAATGTAGTTGTCGCCAATAGGATGCATATACATAATATCGCTCTGACTGACAAGGCGAATAGTTTTTCCGTCGAGCTCCGCTGTTTTCAGCAGCTCGCCCTTTCTCACCAGTGTGCTTTTCCAAAAGTTGTCGAAGCCATAATCAAAAAGTGTTGTGGCATCATCGTACATAGTTTTCTCAGGGGCATCAAGGACAACACAGATAAGCTCAACATTTGTCCGTAGGGCAGTGGATACTATGGTTTGCTGATCCTTGTTGTTAAAACCGGCTTTACCGCCTTCAATGCCTTCATATGACCAAAACAGTTGATTTGAGCTTGTCAGAATTTCCGGACGATTTCCGGTTCCATACCAGGGTCTGGATCTTGCTGAAAAAAGCGCATTGAACGTAGGATTCCGTATCGCATATCTTATTAGCAGTGCAAAATCTTCCGCAGTAGTATATTGACTATTGTCTAATAGTCCCGTGGCGTTGGAGAAATGTGTATTTTCCATACCCAATCCGGCTGCCGTTTCATTCATTTTAATAATGAACTTTTTTATATCGCCTGATGAAACATACTCTGCAATTGCTATAGCGGCGTCATTGGCAGGGGTCAGCATAGTGGCATACAACAGCTCGATCAGTTTATATTTTGCACCTACCTCAAGATTAAGCGCAGAGCCTTCAGGGATGACGGAATCAGCACTGACTGTTACGTTAGAGCTCAGATCGGCGTTTTCCAGGGCAACCAGAATTGTCATAATTTTACACGCAGCAGAAATATGACGACGAGCCCGACTCTCTTTTTCATATAGAATCTGGCCGGTTTCAGCCTCAATTAGTATGGCTGAAGGTGCACTGATTTCGGGGACGGCAACCTTACTGGCAGCAGCTGCATCGGTGCCTATGATGATATCCACACCGGCGTCAGATTCGGCATCGCTGGCGGAACAATCAAGGATATCAGTGCCGGTGCGCACACCCGCGTTTGGAGCGCTGCCTGCAAAGCTTACACCAAAAGAAAAGATTATGTATAATATTATTAATAGGATCGCAAAGGATCTTTTAAGCATCTGTTCCTCCAATCGATCGTCTGTTTCTATTTTACTATTTTTCAGCCCACTTTACGAGTTTCAAGTCAAATTTGTCTGACAAAAACCGGTGAGCCGGTAATACCAGAAGGCTATAGTTATATTCACCGCTATCGGTCAAATGGAGTTCGCCCCTATACCTGAAGGTGCCAGGATTTATTTCCTCAATACATTGCAATGGTAAATATTTGCCGCTCGCCGTTTGTGTGCAGCTGCCCTGACAGGTGTAATAGAACTCCACGCTCACATCTTCAGGCCTCAAGCTGCCAAGGCTCACCACTGCTTCCGGGACAACCATCTCTCCCGATTCTGCAGGGAATCTGGCAGGTAGGCCTGCGGAACTGATATTGACCCCATGCCACTCGTCCGACACTTTCTTTTTCCACTGTGCAAGCTCTGCAACTAAATGAAAATCATTTCGTCTAATGCCCGAGATCCTTCTTGTGCGCTCTATTGAGGGCATGTAGAGTGTTGCAGTATAATCCCTGAGCATCCTGTGGGTACTAAATTTGGCTGACAATGACTTAATCGACTCCTTCATTATTTTAACCCACTTGAGCGGAATCCCTTTTTCATTTCTCTCATAATATGCAGGAATCAAACTATCCTCAAGTATCTCATACAAGGATTCACTGTCGGCGTCATCCTGGTGGGATTCATTTTTATAAATTGTCTTAGATCCAATAGCCCAGCCATTAGCCCCGTTATAACCTTCTCTCCACCATCCGTCAAGCACGCTTAGGTTAATAACGCCGTTCAGACCGGCTTTCATACCGCTGGTACCGCTGGCCTCCAAAGGCATGCGAGGGTTGTTGAGCCAAACATCAACACTCTGAACCAGTCGGCGCGCAAGAGAAATATTATAGTTTTCAAGTAGATAAACCTTTCCCTTAAAGCCCTGCTGCTCAGAAATATCATTAATGTACTTAATAACATCCTGAGCCGGCTTGTCAGCAGGGTGAGCCTTTCCGGCGAAAACAATCTGAACCGGCCTGCCCTCCACATTTAGTATTTTTTTAATGCGGTCGATGTCACGGAATATCAGCGCGGCACGCTTATATGTGGCAAAGCGTCTGGAAAAGCCAATGGTAAGCACATTGGGATTGATCGTAGTACAGCGTCTGCTAAAAGTGTCGGAGCTTGAAGCCAGATCAATTCTGCTTTTAATGTAGTCAGCCATATCCTTCTTCAGCTTCATGTGCTCCTGCCAAAGCTCCTCATCCGGGATATTGTCAACAGCTTCCTGGTGCTCCTTGCTATCCATGAGCTTTTCCCAACCCGCGGGGAAATATTTATCGAACAGCTTCTTATACGGCTTTGAGAGCCATGTCAGCGTATTTATACCATTTGTAACATGAGTAATGGGGACTTCATTTTCCGGAACACCGGGCCAGAGGTTATTGAACATCCGTCGTGTTACCGCACCGTGAAGCTTGCTGACGCCATTTCTGCCGTAAGTCATGTTCATTGCCATATAGGCCATGTTGAAGCCGGAGTGATTATTCCCGTCAGAGCCGAGAGCCATAAATTCCTCACGGCTAATGCCAAAGATTTCTCTGTACGATGAAAAGTACATATCGATGGAATTGTGCGAAAATACATCTATGCCTGCCGGTACAGGGGTATGAATGGTAAAGACGGAGGACGAACGGACCATTTCACAGGCTTCGTCAAAGCTAAGATGTTCATTCTGCATCCATTTCCTGATCAGCTCGAAAGCCAGAAAAGCAGAATGCCCTTCATTCATATGATAAACCACCGGATGGATGCCAAGCGCGTTCAGCGCCCTTATACCACCAATCCCAAGAAGCATTTCCTGCTGGATCCTGGTATCGCCATCGCCACCATAGAGCCTGGCTGTTATGCACCTGTCGTTCTCACTGTTCGTGGGAACATCTGTATCAAGCAAATAAAGGTTGACCCTGCCGACCTTCACAAGCCATATGGAAGCATGTACTACTCTGCCGGGTAAATCCAGGCTGATTAGAACTCTTTCGCCGCTTCCGTCAACAACCGGCTTTATTGGCAATTCGCTAATATTGAGCGTGCTGTATGTGGTTTCCTGTATGCCATCGGGATTGATTGCCTGACTAAAATAGCCCTGCCTGTAAAACAAACCAACTGCGGTAAAGGGTAAGCCAAGATCGCTTGCCGATTTGCAGTGATCTCCGGACAATACGCCCAGGCCGCCTGAATAAATAGGTAATGATTCGTTTAGGCCATACTCCGCAGAAAAATATGCAATCTCTTGATCGCTCTGGCCCTGATATGTTCTGTTGAACCAGGTATCGGTGCTATTCATATAATCGTCAAACCTGCGGATGATATCATCATATGATTTCAAAAAGTCGGCACTGCCGGCCATATGTTCAAGCCTCTTGCTGCCGACCTTTTTAAGAAAAGCTACCGGATTCGCACCGGCGTTTTCCCACAGGGATGAGTCGATAGATTTAAACAGATCAACAGTCTCGCAGTTCCAGGTCCACCAAAGATTGTATGCAATATCGGAAAGCCTTTTAATTCTTTCGGGAATTATTGTTGGTATAATAATCTGACCAATAGGTTTCATTTTTCCCTCCATGCAAATAGCTTACACATATTATTATCACCATTAGCTACTTTACAATCAATATTTATTGTAAAGTTCAATTTATAATAACATATTATTCCTAAGGAAAAATTAAATTTATATTAAGATTTTATGACGCTACGCAAATGACTCAGATAATAATGCCATTGCATGAAGCATATTAATGCTTTAAAATTAAATACGATTAGCAAGCAGCTGTCAACATATGAGGGCATTTTGCGATGTTACATGTTTTGAGTTCCGCTGCACAATATACTGCGGTATGCATGAAAGCTTGTCACTGAATATTGTACAGCTAATTTTACTAAGGTTACATCGCAAAAGCCTTACATGAAAAGGGTGTTTTTAGAGAGAGGTTTATCAGAGGTCATTATGAACAGGAATAGAGCAGCATCTGGATCAAATTACGGGCGTAAGCCCAAATCGCCTTTCAGGCGCCTATTGTTTTTTTTATTGTTCCAATTTGTATTTGCCTGCATAGCCATGCCCTTTTATGTTTTCTACGGTCCCTTTGATGAGGTGAAGAGAACGATTGTGGGCGCATCCATGAACACGTTGACTCACCAGTATATTGCGGAATTTTTCCTATCCGACAAGGCTATAGTCGAGCTCATGGGAGGTTCATTTGCGGTGGATCCCACTGAGCAGGGCGAGCAGCTTCAAAAGCTGGAAATCGGTAATAAGCATGATAAGAAAATAGAGGTTTACAATATTGACGGTGGAGACTTTGTCGGAAAGCTGATGGTAGTATATGATCCCACGCGCATTATTGCAGGCTATTCGTCACGATTGCCGGATTCGGGACAAACCACGAGCCAGATTGCAAAAAACAACGGTGGCATAGGCGGAATAAATGCAGGGGGCTTTCTGGACAGAGGTTGGACAGGAACCGGAGGCACCCCCCTTGGTTTCATAGTGCACAATGGCGAGGTTGTTTACAATCAAATCGAGGATGAAAACGTGAAGCAGGAAACTGTAGCCTTCACAAAGGAGGGCATGCTTATTGTTGGCAAGCATTCAATGACGCAGCTTAAGGAGTATGGCATCAAGGAAGGCGTAAGCTTTGGCCCCCCGCTTGTTGTAAATGGGAAGCCTACAATAACTAAGGGCGATGGAGGATGGGGAATCGCGCCTCGGACGGCTATCGGGCAAAGGGAAACGGGAGAGGTGCTGCTCCTGGTTGTGGACGGCAGGACGCTCGAATCGCTGGGAGCAACCTTGAGGGATGTGCAGGACATCCTGCTTGAATATGGAGCATTTAATGCTGCAAATCTTGACGGCGGTTCATCGGCGACCATGTACTTCAACGGCAAGGTAATCAATAAGCCTTCGGACAAGCTTGGGGAAAGAACTGTTCCAACAGCCTTTATTGTCACGGCGGAAGGCGGTGTGGGCAATTGAAGAAGTTGAAAAGGCTTTACAGCTGGATATTGATTTCAGTTCTGCTTCAGACAGCCGCCCTGGCCTATGCCAATTTTATATATATCCCGGGCAGGGGCGCTTTCAAGGCTACAATGTACGAAGTGGATGCAATGGCTGTGAAGGACAGAAGCTATAAGCTGCCGGAGGGAGCAGGCGAAATCAAGGTATCCTTTGATGGCTTGTATGCCGCATACCGGCTGGGTGACAAACTGGAAATTGCTGATATGGACAGTGGAAAAGTAATAAAGAAGCTCAACCCCTCAGGTGGCTCATTCTCCTATTACAGGTGGCTGCCTGACAGAGATATGCTGATTTATACCATAAAGGAGCCCGACGGAAAGAGTGAACGGGTGCGCATATCCACATTTGATATTGTTCCTGAACTGGACAGAAGCTACCCGGATATAAAGAATCTGCCCCAGGGGAGCACGGTTATCGGTTTGGAGCTTTCGCCCCTTACTAATATTGTATATCCCATGATACAGACAAGCAAATCGAGGGTCAGGATTTATAAATTCGATATTATGGACAACCTGAGCTTAATCATGAAGGCTGATCTGGGTATGATTATCGGTGAAACCATGTATTCGGATCATTTGATTTATCAGCCGGTTGGTGATAAAATTTGGATAAGAAACGGGAAAAGCGGAAAATCATTCAGGCTGGCATTCAAGAAGGCTGACTTGCTCTTAGCGGTGGATGATTTCGACTGCATCTATACAGCATCGACAGACGAAGCAGGAAAATTAACAGAAATTCACTATGGGAAAATTGACCCAAAAGCCGATGAGTGGCAGACAATCACTCTTGGAAATGCGACGCAGGCACAGGATCTATTCATTACACAGGAAGGTGCCATGTATTTAGCCGACAGGCACACAAAGACCATTCAAGACATCAGGGGCAGCTTCAGGATGAAATATCCGGGGCAGCTGCTGACGGTGATAGACAGCTATGTTGTATCGATTGATGAGGGAAAGCTGCTGCTTAAAGTTATAAGTTAGTGACTTATTTTGTTTTATTTATATTATGCAGGGTAAAATAGTATCAATATACTATAACAGGAGGCATCTAAATGGCTGAGAATAATGTAACTGTCTTAACAAAAAGTAATTTTGAACAGCTTGTAAATGAATCAGACAAGCCCGTGCTGGTTGATTTTTGGGCAGCGTGGTGTGGCCCCTGCAGAGCAGTTGCGCCTATCATGGAAGAGCTGGCTGAAGAGTATGATGGAAGGGCTGTGATTGCCAAGGTAAATGTGGATGATGAAAATGAGCTGTCGGCAAAGTTCAGAATTATGAGCATACCAACGGTTATGCTGTTTAAAGGCGGACAAGTCGTTGATAAAATAGTGGGCGCCAGGCCTAAAAGTGATTTTATAAAGATACTTGACAAAAACATATAATAATCGCAAACATGATTTCGTTCTTTAGCAGGATTTTACGAAAATGTATTGAATATATAGAATAATGGAATTATTTTATACAGAAGGGGGATTCTCATGCCCGGAGAGAAGCGTTTCGGAACTTCGTTTATGGGTGGCTTCAAAAAGGCCGATGTAAACACATATATCGAAAAGATTCTGAGAGAATTTGACGATAAGCTGAAGGAAAAGGAAGATGAGATTGCTCAATTACGAAATCAGAACAAGGACATTAAAGCACGCTACGATGAGCTTTTGAACAATGCAAATCAAGTAGCTGAGGACAGGGTTAAAATATCCGAAGTGCTTATCAAAGCCCAGGAACAGGCTGGGCTGATTGTGGAGAATGCCCGTAATGAGGCAATTGATGAAAAAAGGCAGCTTGAGCAGACTATTGAGAAGGACAAGGAAAAGCTCGTTGATATCCGTCAGGATATCAAAGCTCTGAAGAATGAAATCGTAAGCACTCTGCGCAGATATGAGGCGCAGCTTGTGGATATTATTGGTGTGGACGAGAAGTCAGATGAGCCGGATGAGGAATTTGACGAAGGATCCTACGATGAATCAAATGAGGAATTTGACGAAGAACCCCTTGAAGATTTTGACTAGGCTTTGGGTTTAGAATCAGACTGAATGATTCCTGCATAGTCGGCACATAAATAGACGTGCTGGAATAATATGGGATAGAAAAAATCTTGCTAAAGACTTGATTTGGTTTTACCGGGCTGTTATAATTGTTTCAATTATATACTTCATGCAATGATTAGGAAGAGTATCCATTTTAGTTTCAAAGAGAGCCGGAGCTGGTGCGATCCGGTAAACGACAATGGTGAAGGCAGCCTATGAGCATCGCCTTGAGAAACCGGAGCGATTATCGGCTCTGTGTATAAAGGCTGACGTGTCCTCACGTTACAGGGGTGGGTATGAATGTACCCGTAAAGTGAACGCGATAGCGTTAATCAGGGTGGTACCGCGGATAACTCCTTCGTCCCTATATAGGGATTGGGGGAGTTTTTTGATTTCTTGGAATATTGTTATTAAGGAAAGGGAGGGAATTTGTTATGGATGAAATACTGGAGATTCTGGAGAAGAACAGCAGGGCAAGCGTTGAGGAAATTGCACTCATGCTTGACAAAACCGTTGATGAAGTACGTGGGATGATTAAAAAGCTGGAGGACGACAATGTTATAGTTGGCTACAATACACTTATAAATTGGGACAAATCCAACAAAGAAACTGTTGTTGCACTAATTGAGATCAGAGTTACCCCGCAAAGAGGCCGGGGCTTTGATCAGGTAGCCGAGCGCATATACAGATATCCTCAGGTTAAGGCCTGTTACCTTATGTCCGGCAGCTTCGACCTCACGGTTATTGTTGAAGGCAAAGCAATGAAGGAGGTTGCCTTGTTTGTTGCGGAGAAGCTGGCTCCACTGGAATCGGTGGTTAGCACCTCAACTCATTTTGTATTAAAAAAATACAAGGAGGAGGGGGTATTTTTCGAGGAAAAAACAAAGGATGACAGGGAGGCGTTGATGCTATGAATCTATCCGGCATGATTAAGCCGACAGTGAAGAACATGCCTCCGTCGGGAATAAGAAAGTATTTTGATTTAATCAACGAGATGAAGGATGCGATATCTCTTGGCATAGGGGAGCCGGATTTTGTAACGCCCTGGAGCATTAGGGAGGCAGGTATATACTCACTGGAGAGGGGGTACACCCATTATTCTTCAAATCCCGGCTTTGTTGAGTTAAGAAGACAGATTGCAAAATATGTAAAGAGAAAATATGGTGTGGAATATGATCCGGAAAAAGGGATTATGGTGACAGTCGGAGCCAGCGAGGGGATAGATATAGCGTTGAGGGCTCTTGCGGGGCCTGGGGACGAGGTCATCATACCTGAGCCCAGCTTTGTGGCCTATAAAGGCTGTACCACCTTTACAGGAGCCACGCCTGTTGTAATTGAGCTAAGGGCTGAAGATGAGTTCAGATTGAAGCCTGAACAGTTGGAAAGAGCATTGACGCCCAGAACAAAGGTAGTTATTTTGCCTTTCCCCAACAATCCGACAGGAGCTATAATGACAGGCGACGACCTTCAAAAGATTGCGGATGTATTGAAGGACAAAAATGTTATTATTATTTCCGATGAGATTTATGCTGAGCTTACATACGGCAGAAAGCACGTATCCTTTGCAAGCTTTCCTGAGATAAAGGATAAGACGATTCTTATCAATGGGTTTTCAAAAGCCTTTGCTATGACAGGCTGGAGAATCGGTTACGCTTGCGGTCACCCGATACTGATTGAGGCAATGAACAAAATACATCAGTATGCCATTATGTGCTCGCCCACAACTGCCCAGTATGCTGCTTCAGAAGCTATCAGTAACGGTGATGAGGAAGTAGATAAAATGGTGCGCGAATACAACAGGAGAAGACGCGTGATGGTGAATGGATTCCGAAAAGCGGGCTTGGACTGCTTTGAACCGAGAGGGGCCTTTTATGTTTTTCCATGTATACGCTCTACCGGCTTGAGCTCCGATGAATTCTGTGAGAGGCTTCTAATAGAGGAAAAGGTGCTTGCAGTGCCCGGTTCAGCCTTCGGAGAATGTGGGGAGGGCTTTATAAGGGCTACCTACGCCAATTCTTATGAAAACATTGTAGAGGCCTTGAAGAGGATTAACAGATTTGTTCGCTCTTTAAAATAGTTGCTTTTTCTGTTATTATTGAACTTTGAATGGAGTTGATAAAGATGCTTGAACTGGAACAGCTTAAACCGGAAATCGAGAGTCTCGAAAAAGCTATCTTCGAAATGGGGGATTCACTTTGACGTCGCCAAATTAAAGGGCGAGATCGAGGAGCTTGAGCAAAAAGCAGCGGAGCCTGAGTTTTGGAATGATATAGAAAACTCACAGAAGGTGCTGCAAAGAACAAAGGGACTTAAGACAAAAGTAGAGCAGTATGAAAGGCTTGTGTCGGAGCTGGAGGACCTGAAGGTTCTCAATGAACTGGTAATGGAAGAGGATGAAGCCGATCTCATCCCGGAAGTAAGAGAAGGCTTGGACGAGTTGAGGCGAACCTATGAAAAGCTTAGGCTTGAAACCCTGCTGAACAAGCCATACGACAAGAATAACGCAATATTGACCCTGCACGCCGGGGCAGGCGGCACGGAGGCTCAGGACTGGGTACAGATGCTTCTGCGCATGTATACCCGTTGGGCTGAAGCACATGGCTACACTGTTAAGATGCTGGATTACCTGGATGGGGACGAAGCAGGCATAAAAAGTGCTACGTTCAGTATTATAGGTGAAAATGCCTATGGCTATCTGCGCTCTGAGATAGGTGTGCACAGGCTGGTGAGAATCTCACCCTTTGATGCTTCCGGCAGGAGGCATACTTCTTTCGCGTCACTGGAGGTAATGCCGGAGCTGGATGATGATATACAGATCGATATCAACCCGGACGATCTGCGAATAGATACCTATAGAGCCAGCGGTGCCGGTGGACAGCATGTTAATAAGACCTCTTCGGCCGTACGCATCACGCATATCCCTACAGGGGTCGTGGTAGCCTGCCAGACTGAAAGATCCCAGTTCCAAAACAAGGATACGGCTATGAAGATGTTGAAATCCAAGCTGATGGAGCTGAAGGAACGTGAGAATAAGGAAAAAATTGAGGATCTGAAGGGTGTACAGATGGATATTGCATGGGGAAGCCAGATCAGGTCTTATGTATTCTGTCCCTATACTCTTGTGAAGGATCACAGGACCAACCATGAAATGGGCGATGTTAATGCAGTCATGGACGGTGAACTGGATGACTTCATAAATGCTTATCTTACTACGGGAGATTAATTTTTCTATACTGTATCTCGTTGAATTCAGGATTGTAATGGATTATGAACTGTTCGGTGTCGGCATTGCCGGCACCGTCTTTTGTAAAGAGGCTCAGCGTAAAGGTCTCCGGATCAAAGCTGTATGAGCTGGAAGAAAAACCTGAAGTATTTATACCAAACTGGGATTTCACATTTCCTACGATATATGTCAATGGGACATAGCTTCTTTCCGGGCTGAATATTCCGGTGAGCGGATCCATTGATAGCACAAAGAAACCTGACCTGCTGACTGTCTGGTAGTATGCCAGCAGACGGTAATCAAGACATTTATGACTATAAGTGTCTATGTCTTTGAAAACATCCTTTCCGAAAATGTAAACGCCTGTTTCCGGGGAAATAAAGGATCCCAGGAAAAATCTGCATTCATTTATATAGTCCTGCTGACTGGCAATTCTTGTTGTTTTCCATTTGACTTCACCATTAGAAGCATCCATACTGATCTGATAATTGCGTATGAGCCTGGTAGGCCTTTCATTATCAAAAGCCTCCATAGTTATGGTCATATCGGCCTCGTTGCGGCGGATACCGGCGATTGTCATATCCTTACCCCTGTAGTGATCCCTCAGGCGACTTATCTCGCTGAACATAATATCCCTGTCCAATAAACGCTCCGCAACCTTTACCTGTCGGGCGGCATAATCCAGCTTAACGGTATAGTATCCACTGGCTGCGGTCTTGCCCACGTGGACTATTGTTGTACCATCAGGCTGCGTTTTTTCAACAGAAAGAACCTCAAGTGACGGACTGTACCGCTGCCTCAGGTATTTCTCCACAAAAACCAGTTTCCTGTTGCGTGCTTCTCCCGTGAGAGCTCTTGCCTGTGATTGCAGCGTATCCTCGACACCAAAGGAGGAGGCTACCAGGTTTATCATTTCATTTGTCTTTTCATCCTCAAAATAACCCGACCTTGTCCTATACTCTCCGGCGGTGATGAACATGGAGTATATCTTTTCACCCTTTAGAATATCTA
>CAZQCL010000025.1:0-18060 GCA_964592435.1 uncultured Oscillospiraceae bacterium | reverse complement strand
TTCGAATCTGGGTGGCGCCTCCAAAAGTCTGAAAGTGGCCTGAATACTGACCTGTAATGTGGCCGGGAGTTCAAGCCACTTTTTGTTTCATGTAGGGCTGTTCAATATCTCACTATAAGCAAAGCACTCCGTTATATGATCATTGGTCATACCTATAGCTTGCATGAAGGCATAGATTATGGTCGAGCCAACAAATTTGAAGCCCATTTTTTTCAGATCCTTGCTTATCTTATCGGAGAGCGGGGTGCTGGAGGGGAAATCATCGTGGCTCTCCCAATGGCCTGTAATAGGCGTATAGTCCACATACCCCCATATAAACCTGTCAAAGCTCCCGTATTCTTCCATAACTCTTAAAAATGCTTTGGCATTGCTCACGGCCGCGTTAATTTTCAGGCGATTTCTAATTATCTTTTCGTTTGCCATTAGCTCCTGGATTTTATCATCGCCGTAAAGTGCTACCTTATAAGGGTCAAAGCCGTCAAAAGATTCCCTGAATGCTTCTCTCTTTTTAAGCACGGTTATCCATGCAAGCCCTGCCTGCATGCCTTCTAAAACAAGCATTTCAAACAACCTGACATCATCATGTACAGGCCGTCCCCATTCATTGTCATGATAGTCTATGTATATGGGGGTATTTCCAGCCCAGGGGCACCTTACTTTCTCATTCATATAGCTTGTCCTCCAATCAATAAGTAAATTTTTATTTAGGCTACCGGATTCCATTCAAAAGGTCGCATCTGTAAATACCTTTTTCCTTACCTCAGCTAACGTTATTGTACACCTTTAATGTGACAGCAGTGCGTCATATTCTGAAACATATCGTCATACGCTATCACTTTACTGTAACAATTGTTACTGTGTTGCTTCTTTCAGATAGATTACCGGACTGGTCATAGGCTCTGACCCAGTAGATGCCCACGCCCAGGAGGGAAGAATTCTTAACTGTGCGTGAGGTCCGGGCGGCTGTGGCCACTTCAAGGCCATTACAGTACAATTTGTAGCCTTTCACTTTAACGTTGTCTTTTGAAGGGCTCCAGGATAGAGAAACAGAAGATCCTTTTTTTGATTTTATTACTAATTCTGTGGGCTTGGTTGGTGCAATCGTATCCTTTGATGTGGTTACCTTCAAGCTTTTGCTGGCTGCTGAACACAAGCCCGAAGTATCAACCGCCTTTATGGTATAATTCATACCTTTACCGGGGAGTAGCTTTTTGCAGACATATGTCGTCTTGACAGTGCTGCCGACTATTTGATCATCACAGTATATTTCATACTTTCTCACCTTTACATTATCCGATGAGGGAGACCACTGCAGTGCCACCTCGGTTTCTGTTACAGAAGTGGCTTTTAGCCCAAATGGGGCGGTGGGAGCGGAGATATCTGCCTTAGTACTTACCGATACGGTGCTACTGGAGCTGGAATTTCCGGCCAAATCAAACGCCTTTATCGTAAAGCTGTAAGTAGTACCGGGAGTCAAGCCTTTGCATGTATGGCTTGTCTTTGAGGTTGTACCTTTTTTGGCTCCGCACATATATATTTCGTAACGCTTGATACCAGTATTGTCCAAGGATGGTTTCCAACTTAGGGTAATTGATGTATATGCAACGGAAGTTGCTGTAGGCTGCCCCGGAGATGTGGGTACTTGCAGGTCTGAAACTGTTGAAACAATTAGCGGCTCACTATTATCCGATATATTGCCTGCAGTATCATATGCCTTTACAGTATATGTGTACTGTTGCCCGGGAACAAGATGCTTGTTAGTATAGGTGTTCTTAGTGATTGTGATAATTTTTTTACCATCCCTGTATAATTGGTATCCTTTTACATTGGCGTTGTTACCGGGCTTTGTCCAGCTTAGCGAAATGGATGTGTGGGTTTTGTTTACTACGAGTAGGCCGACAGGCTTAGGCAGTGCTTTGCTGATAGTTTGGCTTTGGTTCATAACGGCGCTGCGTTGAGCCGCAATACAGAATTGGCCTGATAGACTGAGACATAAAACAAGAATGGCAGTGGTTTTAATACAATTTTTTGATAGTTTCATGATTTCCCTCCAAATATTATAGAAATATATGGTAGAATACACCATATAAAGTATAATATAGTAGATTTCATAACTTGTCAAGAACAAATGTTCGAAAATCCCTTTAGCACTTTCTATTGTATTATAATTCTAAAATGTTATTATATTAGGGGGTCATTGAATTTATATGAGTTCTGGAACACTGGAGAATGCTAATGTTTAAGAAAAAGATACTAATTATTGATGACACGAACCTGATGGTGAGGATGATTTCCGATATACTGACACCGGAGGGTTATGAGGTGGTTAGTGCACATAATGGGACTGATGGCATCAAGATGGTAATGGCACAGAAGCCCGACCTGGTGCTGCTTGACGTTGTTATGCCCGGAATGGATGGGTTTGAGGTTTGTAGGCTACTACGACAGGATGAAAGCAACAACCTGATGCCGATTATTATAGTTACAGCGCAGGGAAATGAGGAGGACAAGCTTACCGGCCTTGAGCTGGGGGCCGATGACTATATAACAAAGCCGTTTAATCCTCGCGAACTAATCAGCAGGATTAGAAACACGCTGCTGCGAATTGATAGAAATAGATGGGCAAATCCTTTAACCGGGCTTCCCGGAAATAATGAGGTACAATCGGAGATCAACTACAGAATTGCAAATGAGCTCTTATTTTCAGTGTTATATTTGGATGTTGATAATTTTAAGGCCTATAATGATGTTTACGGATTTGCCAGAGGGGACACAGCAATTAAGCTGATAGCGGATATCCTTTTGGATGTTATGCCTGCTTTTGGCTCACGCAACGATTTTATTGGACACATCGGAGGGGATGATTTTGTGGTTATCACCTCGCCAGAATATGCAGATATAATTTGCGAAAACATAATAAAGGAATTTGACGAAAGAGTACCTGAGCTTTATCCGTATGATGACAGGAAAGCCGGATACATAAGCACGGAAAACAGAAAAGGCGATATAATCAGGTATCCGATTATGACTATTTCCATAGCGGTCGTTTCCAATGAATTCAGGGTGCTATACAACCCTATACAGATTGGGGAGATAGCTGCGGAACTTAAGAAAAAGGCGAAGGGGTTTGGCGCTAGTGTGTATCTTAAGGATATGCGACGTAAAAGCAATAGGAGGACTAATTATGAAACAACTGATTAAAGGTGGAGCGAAAATATTATATGATTATGCGATGGTTCTGATTCTTTTTATTGTTTTTCTATATCCATTCATAGGGATAGCAGGAGAGAACTTTATTACATGGCTTCCTCTATACAGCATCCTATTATTCTTATTCATGTTTTTCCTCATTTACAATGATATGAAGACACTGGCAAAAAAAGAGGTTAAGCCGCAGTACGAATTGAATCCATACCCACTAAAGGGATTGGTATATGGCTTATTATCAATAATACCCATTTCAATAATCGCATTTGTATTATCGCAGCTCCGTTTTGAAGATCGGGTAGTAGATAGGCTCAGGGAATTAGCAATTGATGGCTTGCTTGGGCCTGTGTATTTTATTATTGCATGGATGAACAATTCCATTATCGGCTATATCCTGGCTATACTGGTAATCCCAGTACTCGCTATGCTCGGATATCTTGCCGGGTATTACGGAATTGAAATCATGAGCAAAATCTTTAAAAAGAAAACTGTTGTTCAGGAAAAGGCCTTTACAAAAAGCCCCTGGAACCCAACTGTAAATCAAAAGAGCTCAGGTAGAAAAAAGAAAAAGAAAAAGAAAGTATCAAGTGGACAGTAGTGTAATATGTCCAACCTGTCTGTGAATATTCTTATAATGAAACTCACTTTCCTGCTCCTGCTTATAAATAGTGTTTTATGACACTGTAGGGAATTTGAGTTAATCAATTTGTATTTGGAGACGGAACAATATGATTATTATTATGAGAAAGTCCAACGTTATTCTTATAGGTTTGATTTTTGCTTTGCTTTTGGCAATTTACAGCCTTAATATGAATACTGATACCCAGGTTTCTAATGTTGCCCTTGGGGAGCAAGAGAAAAAAACAGTCATCATCGATGCCGGCCACGGCGGTGAGGATCCTGGGAAGGTCAGCAGCTACAGCGATCTGAAGGAGAAGGATCTGAACCTGAAGGTGGCGGTAAAGGTAAAGGAACTGCTGGAAAATGATAATTATAAAGTAATCATGACACGTAAGGAAGATAAGCTTGTTTATAGTGAAGGAACTGTAGACATTTATAATAAAAGGCTTCAGGATTTGACGCGTAGGAAGGATATAATGGACAATAGCGGAGCTCACATTGTTGTCAGCATACATATGAATAGTTTTCAGGAAAGTCAATACTATGGGGCACAGACATTTTATCCGCCAAATTCAGCGGAGAGCTTGAGGCTGGCTACCAACATCCAGGAGGCATTGAAAGAAAATGTTGACAGGAACAACAAACGACAGCCACAGGAGAAAAAAGACCAAATCGTAATACTGAAAAATTTGAAAACTCCCACAATTATTGTAGAATGCGGCTTCCTTTCCAATGCCGCAGAGGAAAGCAGACTGGGGACTGATGAATATCAGATGTCAATCGCCGGGGCAATAAAGAAGGGAATAGACGATTACTTCAAATAGCTTACAGCTAAATTGATTGCGCCGGCTCAGCCTGATCTGCTTGCTTCATTTGCTCCACCTGTTCCACATAGGCAGACCATTCAATATAAAGCTGTTCAAGGCGCTTTTCCAGTTCAAGCTGTTCCTCATGAAGCGCCGTAAGCAAAACATGATCGCTTAATGCATTCTCACCGGACATTTCTTCCTCTATTTCTACCAGCCTTGCTTCGGCATCATTAATATCTTTCTCGCATGTGGCAAGCCGCTTATCGAGTTTGCGTTTTCTCGCCTTTTCCTCCTTGCTCTCCAAATGCTCCTGCTTTGAAGCGGATAATGCCCGTTGGCCTTCATCCGACCGGCTTACAGTCAGCCTTCGGTGGTCAAGATAATAGGCGTAATCGCCCATATAATTCTCTAATCCCGTATCGGTCATTTCAATTACCCTGGAAGCCAGTTTTCTGACAAAGTATCTGTCATGAGATACCACAAGCATTGTTCCTTCAAAGGCAAGCAGGGCTTCCTCCAGAGCCTCTCTTGAGTTCACATCCAGATGGTTGGTGGGTTCATCCAGCAAAAGCAGATTGGCTCCGGACAGCATCAGCTTAGTCAGCGCGACTCTGCTTTTTTCGCCGCCGCTTAAAATACCGATATTCTTAAAGACATCCTCGCCAAAAAATAGGAACTGTGCCAAGGCCTTCCGGACCTGAGTGTGTGTCAGTTTTTCATTTTCATTCCATACCTCTTCCAGCACGGTATTATTATCGTCCAGGCCTTCTAATTCCTGATCATAATAGCCGATTACTATTTTATGTCCATACTTAAAAGCTCCTCCGGAGGGGGGCATTTTCCCGATGAGAATTTCGAGTAATGTTGATTTTCCACAGCCGTTGGGCCCAATAATAAAGGCCTTTTCACCGCGTTTTATTTCAAAGCTCAGGTCTTTGAAGAGTTCTCTGCCGGGAAAGCTTTTTGAAAGGCTCTCGACGGACAGCACATCATTTCCGCTGGTAATACTGCTTCTTAACTTTATTTTAATACTGCCGGGAAGCCTTTTGGGAGCATCCACCTTTTTCATTCTGTCTATGGCCTTTTGGCGACTTTCTGCTGCTATGATATTCCTTTCCCTGTTCCAGCGCCTCTGTTGTTCAATAAATGCTTCCATACGAGCGATTTCCTTCTGCTGCTGGTCATAGTGCCTGTGCTGTATATCCCGTTCAAGGGCCTTTTTCTTTGCATATTCGGAATAGCTGCCGCCGTAAGTAGTACATTCGCAGTTTTCAAGCTCAATTGTTTTTGTAGTTACCGCATCAAGAAAATATCTGTCATGGGATATAACAAACACAGCCTGCTTATAAGCCTTCAGAAAATCCTCCAGCCATTCTGTTGCATTGATATCCAGGTAATTGGTGGGTTCATCCAGAAGAAGCAGCTCAGGTTCCTCCAGCAGCAGTTTTGCCAATGCGAGGCTTGTTTTTTGCCCACCGCTTAACTTTTTTACGGTAAGCTCAAACTCCTCGTCCTTGAATCCCAGACCTCGCAGAACGCCTTTTATCCTGCTGTTATATTCATAGCCACCTTCCCGCATAAAACGCTCCAGCAGCCTGTCATATTCCTTCATCAAGGAGTGAAGCCGCCCCTCATCTTTTTCACGGCTGATGTTCTTTTCAAGCAGCTTAAGGCGGGCTTCCATCGATGTCAGTGCATGGTAAGCCGTCAGCATCTCTGCCCATATGGTATTCTCTGATTCAAGTCCTGAGTTCTGATCCAGATAGCCTGTACGAAGTCCCTTTGACATAAAAACATCGCCGGAATCCTGTTGCAGGCTTCCAATGATAATCTTAAAAAGGGTTGACTTGCCGGCACCGTTTACTCCGACAAGAGCAGCCTTTTCACCTCGATGCAGATTACAGCTGACTTTATTAAGTATAACATCTGTCCCGAAGGACAGAGTAATATCATTGCATGCTAGAATAATCATAGCTTTTTATCATATGCCCCCAAAAATCCGAAACTTAATCCTATTTGATCTCAATATCAAATTCCAATCTATAATTTTGTGCTTTTACTCTATCGCTATGTAGTATGTTCAATTTGTTGCCCCGTTTATTATAACATGCAGATATGGAAAATAGAAATTTAGCCTGCTCAACCCTTTTCCTTGACAATCACAACTTATCAATGTAAATTTATATCACAACAACCATTGCCAATTCCTACAGGGGCGAGGGTTGGATTGTAGAATGGTAGAATGGTGGAAATAGCATTGTTTGGAGTATTGAAAAACGGTAGAAAGGGAGAATGACATGATTATTGTAATGAAGTCGGGAGCACAGGATTCCGATGTTCGAGAAGTATCCGGAGTCCTTGAGGATGCCGGACTCGGCGTTCATATCTCAAGGGGAGCCGAACGAACCATTATAGGTGTAATTGGAGACAAAAGACTGATAAGCAGCATACCCCTTGAGCTTATGCAGGGTGTCGATAAGCTTGTGCCGATTATGGAAGGCTACAAGCTGGCAGGCAGGACCTTTATGCCTGAACCCAGTATTATCGACATCAAGGGTACTAAAATCGGTGGGAAAGAGCTGGTCATGATGGCAGGACCCTGTGCCGTAGAAAACTATGCACAGATTATGGCTGCCGCAAAGGCTGTTAAAAAGGCCGGTGCTAAATTCTTGAGGGGTGGCGCATTTAAGCCCAGGACTTCTCCATACTCATTTCAGGGACTTGAAGAGGAAGGCCTGAAAATGCTCCGGGAAGCCGGCCAGGCAAATGGACTTCTTACTGTAACAGAAGTAATAAGCGAACGTTCCGTTGAAATCGCATCAGACTATGTAGACATGTTTCAAATAGGTGCACGCAACTCACAGAACTTTCATCTGCTCAGAGAAATCGGACGCTCCGGGAAGCCGGTGCTCTTTAAGAGGGGATCTGCAACTACAATAGATGAGTGGCTCAATGCCGCAGAATATATCATGAGTGAGGGTAATTATAATGTCGTTCTTTGCGAGCGCGGTATCAGAACCTTTGAAACTGCTACCAGAAACACGCTGGATATCAGTGCCGTACCTGTAGTGAAGGAGAGCAGCCACCTGCCCATAATTATAGACCCAAGCCATGCTGCAGGGAAAACACAGTACATCCTGCCTCTTTCCAGGGCAGCTATTGCGGCGGGAGCGGACGGACTTATTATCGAGGTCCACCCAAGTCCGAAGTCTGCGCTGTCAGACGCGGCTCAGCAGCTTTCGCCCGAGGCTTTTAATAGCTTATGTAAAGACATAGAGAAGATTGCCGAAATAGTAGGAAGAGAGTTCAAGAATGAATCAGAATAAAATAACAATTATCGGTTTAGGCTTGATAGGCGGCTCAATTGCAAAGGCCTTGTATGATAAGCTGGTCTTGCGCCACGTTATTGCCGTCGATACGGATGAACAGGCACTGGAAGCTGCCCTTGAGCAGGGGATTATTACTGATGGGCTTGTTTCTCCTAATGCTGATGTCTATTCATCCGATATAATATTTGTATGTACGCCGGTTAAGTACACATTTAAGACCATTGCCCAACTGACGCCGCATATAAAGGATACATGTATTATCACAGACACAGGCAGTACAAAGGAAGAGATAATCGGCCTTGTTAATAACATGGTGAAGCCTCCACACTTTATCGGCGGGCATCCCATGGCGGGCACAGAAAGGACAGGCTTCGCAAATAGTTATGCGCACTTGTTTGAGAACGCATATTACGTATTGACTCCCTGTGAAACGACTACTCCCGAAGCATTAGAGAAGCTTACCGCTATAATAGAAGGAATCGGGGCTATTCCCATTGTAATGTCTGCACGGGAGCATGATGTAGCTGCAGGCGGCATCAGTCACCTTCCACATGTTATCGCGGCTGCCCTTGTCAATTTGGTCAGGGAGCTGGACAAGGACAGCGGAAAAATTCAGATGCTGGCAGCGGGAGGATTCAGAGACATTACCAGAATTGCTTCCTCCGATCCTTCGATGTGGGAAAACATAGTTTTCAGCAACAAGGCTCATATTATTGAGTTAATGGATCGGTTTGAAAAAATACTTGATAGTTTTACACAAAGGCTTCAAAATGACAATTCTGCTGAGGTTTACGATTATTTTGAAGGAGCCGGACAGTTCAGAAATTCTATTTCAGACAGGATGCGGGGCTTGATTCAGCCGCTTTATAGACTCATCGTAGATGTGCAGGATGAGCCGGGAGTTATTGGTAAGATAGCAATGATATTGGGTAGCAATAGAATAAATATTAAGAATATAAATGTTTCAAACAGCAGAGAATTTGAGCAAGGCTGTCTGATTATAGACTTAGCCGATAGCAACAGTACAAATATTGCTTTTGACTTGCTAATGGATAGGGGATATAAAGTATACAAATGATTTAATACAGGTTCAGGAGGGGAAATTCATGTTGATTGAAGGCAGAAGTGCGCTAAGAGGAGAAATATCAGTTCCCAGTGACAAGTCAATATCTCATAGGGCGGTTGTGGCAGGAGCCCTTGCGGGAGGCACGACTGAGATAGACAATTTTCTGCTGAGTGAGGATTGCATTAATACGATAGAGTGCTTTCGAAAAATGCAGGTTGGTGTTGAAATCCTGAGCAACAAAATCAGGGTACATGGAAGAGGTCTATATGGTCTGAAAACACCTGCAGCGGTTTTGAACGCAGGCCGATCCGGCACTGCCATAAGGCTGCTGCTTGGTGTCCTTAGTGCTCAGCAATTTAGCTCCAATGTTACCAGGAATGAAGATGTGATAAAGAAGCCGGTCGGAAAAGTTGTATCTTGTCTTCAGCAGATGGGAGCAAACATTTCGGGTAAGGATGAGGGAAACCTATGTCCCTTGGCCATTTCGCCTTCCCGGCTGAGAGGCTCGAGTTTTGACATGTCAGCCCTGGAAACCCACATAAAGTCGCCCTTACTCTTTGCAAGCTTGTATGCCGATGGGAAAACAATCATTACAGAAGCAGTGCAATCACGAGATCACACTGAACGGATGTTAAATTATTTTGGCGCAGACATAAAGACGAATGGACTTAAGCTTATCAGCCATCCGGTTGAAAACCTGTATGCTCGCCATGTGTCTATACCCGGCGATATTTCTCTGGCTTCCTACTTCATAACGGCAGGTCTTCTTGTGCCAAAGTCAGACATTATAATAAAAGATGTTGGTGTCAATCCAACAAGGACACAGTTCATTAATGTTTATAGATCCATGGGAGCCAGGATAGAATTTATTAACGAGCGTACAATCAATAATGAACCGATTGCAGATATACGTGTTGTTTCATCGCCGTTGAAGGGAACAAATATAGATGGGCAGCTCGTGCCCTGCCTTGTGGATGAACTTATCGTTATGATTGTGGCGGCTGCTTTTGCAGCGGGTAGGACAGAAATAAGCGGACTGTCAGGAATTAAAATAAAAGAAACCGGAAAAGTCAGGGAAATAGTGATGGAGCTGTCCAAAATGGGAGCCAGGCTGTCGGAAACAGAGGACGGTCTTGTGATAGAAGGAAGGGAAAGTCTCAGAGCTACCGTTGTGGAAAGCAGGAATAATTATTCTTTGGCGATGGCATTGTCTGTAGCAGGTCTTGCGGCACAGGGGGAAACAATGATAAGAAAAACCCAGGCTGTTGACATTGCGTATCCTGAGTTTTTTAGCACATTGAATAAACTATAAGGGATAGCACTGCGGTACCCTTACGAACGTGCCTTCTATTCAGGGAACTTCTCCCTGATCTTATATCCAAGTACCATAAGGCTGTCGCTGAGGTGGACATTTTCAATTACTGTATCATAGGGAAGCTTTAAGTCCATGGGTGAAAAATTCCAAAGCCCTTTTATGCCAAGAAGTGCAACTCTTTCTGCCACTTCTCTTACATAATCATAGGGTACTGTCAGCATCGCGATATCAACATGATGCTCCTTGACAAAATCGTCCAGACTATCCATATGTCGGACCGGCATATGATTTATATTTTTGCCGACTAATTTAGGGCTATTATCAAAGACGGCGATAATTTGGAAGCCTCTCTTTTCAAAGTTCCTGTAATTCGCCAGTGCCTGGCCCATATGGCCGACTCCTATAACGATTGCCTGAAATTTTTTATTTACACCAAGAATGTTACCTATCTCATTAAATAAAAGCTCTACATTGTAGCCATAACCCTGTTGCCCGAACCCTCCGAAGCAGTTTAAGTCCTGCCTTATCTGAGAGGCGGTAATACCCATTCTATTGCTAAGCTCTTTTGAAGATATCCTATTGATGTCCATCGACAGTAAATCATACAAATATCTATAATACCTGGGAAGCCGTTTGATTACGGCTATAGAAATTTTTTTCTTTGAAGCCATGATTTGCCTCCTTACATCAACTTGACAATAAAATTATACATCTTTGATATTTTTTTGTCAATAAAATGGTCGGACACGCTTTACAGAAACACACCATACATGCTACGCAAATGGCTGTAATAATAACACCCGACGGGTGAAGCCGCCGGGTGTTTGTTGGTACCACATTATTCAGGTTTTTTATCTGTTTTATCATCCGGCTTATTGTTATCGCCCTTATAAGTGTCTGTATATTGCGTGGTGTAGGCATTGGGGTTCTGGGTGTTGCCGGACTTTACCGAATTAACCGTTTCCTTGCGTTTTTTGGGGATGCGTTTGTATATGAAGACCACGATTAATATGAATATGCCTAAGACAAGTAGTACCGGCAGGGCTGCCACTATAAATATCAGGAAGTCGCCGAGAAAATCAACGACCTTTAGGAGGCTCTCCTTCAGGCTGTCCAGAAGTCTATCACCATAAGTCACCTTCTTTGGTTCGTAACCCGGGTACTTCTCATTCATTTGAATTGTAATAGTAGAAAGATCTACAAGGCTGGACAGCTTGTTTAGATTGCCTGTAAGGCTCTCTATTTCATATCTGATATCCGTCAGCCTGCTCTCTATTCTAAAAATGTCGTCCAAATCATCCAGCTTTGCAAGATAAGCTTCAAGCTTTTCCTGTTCTAATTTCAGCAGACGTAGCCTGGATTCCACGTCAACATATTGATCGGTAACATCCTGTCCATTTGTAGTGAAATTGTATACGTCACCAATGCCCCTTAGCTTTCCGAGGACATTATCAAATTTGGTCTTATCGACTCTCAGTACAAGTGTGCCGCTCTTAACCAGCTTTTGCTCCTCATCCACATAAACCTTATTGGTATCGATATTGGTTTCCTGTATAAAGCCTATTCCGAGGATGATGGACTCTATGTTGTTGAACGCCGTATCAAAGTCCTCCACCTCAATTGTCAGGTTTGCACTGCGAATGATTTTCCTTTCCGCCAGGATGACATTAGACACATCTACAGTTGACCCGCCGATGCCGGCCAGTGAATCAGCCTCAGCCGATTCTTCGCTTTTGGGACTGTCTGCATAACCTGAATTGGAACCTTTTGCAGTTGACGCATAATTTTCGGAGAAGGACTCAACCATAGCATCTTCTCTTGCAGCGCTTGGTGTTGCGGCTGGGGCGCTATCAGATGTCTTGTAGCTACTGGAACCGCATCCGGCAAAGGTAGTAAGGATTAGTATAGCCGCCAGGATAATAGCATAAATTTTTTTATTCATCTTTATTCCCTCCTGTACCCATATCTATATTTTTATCGGGTTTTACATATACAGACGGCTCTGTCAGGATAAAGTTCCATTATGATACATATCGATTTTAGTTGGGTTTGCTTCACAAATGGGCACAAATGGGCTGGACATAAATGGGCGTAAAAAAGGAGCCGCCTTTGCCAAGCAGCTCCTTATTAAAATACTATTCATCGTCTGTGCTGTCAGTCATATCCTTCTTCGCTTCTTCAATTACCTTCTGAGCTATGTTAGCCGGAGCCTCCTCATATCTATCAAAGGACTGTTTAAAGAAGCCTCTGCCCTGCGTCATTGATCTAAGATCATTTGCATACTTAAACATCTCCGCAGCTGGAACATCAGCAACGACCTGTTGCAACCCACTCTTATAGGGGTTCATGCCAAGAATTCTTCCCCTTCTTTTATTTAGATCGCCTATGATATCTCCCATATAGCTGTCAGGAATGTATACTTCCACATGGCTGATTGGCTCAAGCAATACCGGGTTTGCCTGTGGCAGTCCGTTTCTATATGCAAGACGAGCGGCAATTTTAAAGGCCATTTCGGATGAGTCCACATCATGATAAGATCCGTCCAAGAGCGTTGCTTTCAGGTTAACGACCGGATAGCCGGCAAGAACTCCCTGAGAAATGGCTTCTCGCAATCCTTTTTCAACAGCCGGATGATATTGCTTCGGCACAGAGCCACCAAATATTTTTTCTTCAAATATAAGGTCTTCGGTTTCGCCATGCTCAAATTCAATCCACACATGACCATACTGGCCGTGTCCGCCGGACTGCTTCTTATGCTTGCCTTCTACCTTGACCTTGTCTTTAATAGTTTCTCTATAGGGAACCTTGGGATCCACAAGATTAACAGAAACGCCGTATTTTGCTTTCAGCTTACTGACAATGACATCAAGATGCTGCTCGCCAACTCCTGAGATAATCGTCTGCTTCGTTTCAACATTGAGAGCAACTTTAAAGGTAGGATCTTCATCCTGTAATTTTGTAAGGCCTGAGCTGATTTTTTCCTCGTCACCCTTAGCTTTAGGCTCGATTGCCAGTTCAAGTGAAGGTTCCGGGAATTCTATTTTTTTCAGTTCAACCTGATTAGCTTGATTGCATAAGGTGTCGTTAGTATTGGTGTACTGCAGCTTTGCCACAGCTCCGATATCACCGGCTATAATCTTGTCGACGGGAATCTGTTTTTTTCCACGAAGCATAAATACCTGTGCTATCTTTTCTGTTTTCTCCGAAGTGGTATTATAAACTACAGAGTCTGAACTCATTGTACCCGAGTAGACTCTGAAAATAGATATCTTACCCACAAAGGGGTCTGCAATGGTCTTGAATACAAGTGCCGACATGCTTTCATCAGGTGAGTTCTTCAGCTCGACAACTGTATCAGAGCCATGCTTTTTAGCTTTGATAGTCGGTTTGCTTGCGGGGGAAGGGAAATAGGTCACGATTGCATCCATTAATGCACTGATGCCCTGATTCAGCAGAGCAGAGCCGCAGAAGACAGGGACGATAGAGCCATCGCCGATACCGGCAGAAAGACCGCTTCTGATATCATCGGCGCTGAATTCTTCACCACTAAAGAATTTTTCCATAAGCTCTTCACTGGTTTCAGCAATAGATTCGTTTAACGTGTCCTTTATTTCAATAATTCTATTATTTAAATCGGCAGGGATTTCAGTATCAATCAGTTTATCCTTGTCGAATTTTTTCGCAGTTATAGTTAAGATATCAACAAAACCCGTAAACTTTTCTCCTTCCATAATTGGAAACTGAAAAGGAATGACATTCTTTCCGAATGTGTTGATAAGCTGGTTTAAGGATTCATTGAAATTAGCATTTTCTTCATCCATCTTACCGATAAAGAATAATTTTGGGATTCCCTGTTCTTTCGCATATTCCCATGATTTTTCTGTTCCTACCTCGACTCCGGATTTAGCCGAAAGCAGTATAACTGCACCATCCGATACCCTGATGCCCTGCTTGACCTCGCCTACAAAGTCAAAGTAGCCGGGGGTATCGATTACATTGATTTTGTAATCATTCCAAGTACATGGTGCGATTGCAGTATTGATTGTAATCTTTCTTCTGATTTCTTCCGGGTCGTAATCTGTAGTCGTATTGCCATCGTTGACTTTGCCTAACCTGTCCAATACCTTGGTGTTGAATAGCATCGCTTCCGCAAGTGTCGTTTTTCCAGCCCCGCCGTGTGACAACAGGCACACGTTTCGGAGCTTATCCACAGTAAAGTCTTTCATATAAATTCCCCCTTATTCATTACAGACTTATAATATCATTCCTAAAAATAGGAAGATCATTCATGAGGCTATTATGCACATTATGACATAATGTATATTATAACACACATTAAAGCCAGTTCAAGGATTTTCTTTTTCCAAATCGCTTCCGGTGGATCGCTAATAAATGCCAATGAGTGGGGGCTTAAATTACATAAAATGTGTAGGATAAAAAATATAACATGACGCAGGATAAACATACACAAAAAAAGTACTTGAATAAGTACGACAAGTGTTTTATACTAATATTGAAAGTCAAAGATAGTCAAAATCAATAAACTGCTATAAGGAATAAAGACGGAAGCTATATGTTTCGGCTCTTATGGCAATGAATAAAGAAGGGAGTGAGCGCAGATGGCCAGAATGAGTGATATAATCGAAGCTTTTTTGAAAGAGATGATAAATGACACAAACGGAGCAATAGAGATTCAGCGAAATGAACTGGCGAACTATTTTAAATGCGTACCCTCTCAGATAAATTACGTAATAGATACCAGATTTACTACAGAAAGGGGCTACTACGTTGAGAGCAGGCGCGGCGGCGGGGGGAACATCACGATAAAGAGGGTGGATATCACAAGACCCGGGAATTATTTGATGCATATTGTTACTTCTATGGGTGATAGCATATCCCAGCAATCTGCAGAGGTATTCATAAACAATTTTGTCGATTATGAGGTGGTCAGCCAAAGAGAAGGGCTTATTTTGAAAGCTGCAACCAGCGATAAGGTACTCGGCGGGATTCGAATGCCCGACCGTGACATGATCAGGGCGGTTATGCTGAAAAATATGCTGACCAGCCTGATGGTTTAAGGCATATTTGGGTAACAATAATTAAGGTAGTGAGGCAGGCAAGGAGTGATGAATGTGTTGTGCCAGCAATGTCACAAAAGAGATGCCAGTGTGCATTTTACACAAATTATTAATGGAAATAAGGCTGTAATGTATCTGTGCAGTCAATGCGCAGAAAAAAAAGGACAGTTTGCTATTAGCCCACAGCTTAATTTGGGGGATTTTCTATGGGGATTTCCCGGATTGGGTCAATCTGAGGGTTTTGCAAAGGTCAAAAAGCCCGGCGAAGTATGCTGCGACGTTTGCGGCATGAGTATCGAGGATTTTAGGAAAACAGGTAAATTGGGATGTGCCAATTGCTATAAGGTTTTTATTGATAGTTTGAATCCAATATTGCGTAGACTCCATGGAAGCGTGCAGCATACGGGTAAGGTGCCAAAGAAGGCTGCTGATTGCATTAAGGAAATGAACGAATTGGAAAGCCTTAAGGTACAATTGACTGAAGCAATTGGTAAGGAAGAATATGAGAAGGCTGCCGAGCTGAGAGACCGTATAAGGGATTTGGAAAACACGGATAAGACAGGCAAAGCGGGTAACGGGGATAAAGCCGATAAGGGTGAACAGTGTGGAGGTGTGATATGAAAGAGGATTCCATGCATTCAGTATCCGGGATTGATACCGCCATAAGCAGCAGGATTAGGCTTGCCCGGAATATCGAGGCCTATCCGTTTACAACAAAAATGACAGATACACAAGGAACTGAAATACTGGCAAAAGTCAAAGAAGCCGTGTTTAACGGTACAGATGCCGATAAACAGGGAATGAAATATATTGAATTGCATTCGCTAAAGCCGTTGGATAAGCAGTTTCTTGTAGAAAGGCATCTGATTAGCCCGGAGTTTGCAGAAACTGCTGCAAACAGAGCTGTTATTTTCAGAAAAGATGAAAGAATCAGCATAATGATTAACGAAGAGGATCATCTCAGAGTGCAGTGCATATTTCCCGGTATGCAAATCAAGAAAGCCTGGGAACTTTGCAGCAAGCTGGATACACAGCTGGAGGAGAAGCTGGATTTTGCTTTCGATAAAAATGCAGGATATCTTACCTGTTGCCCGACAAATACGGGGACTGGTATGAGAGCTTCTATAATGCTGCATCTTCCTGCGCTGGCGATGACAGGCTATATTAAGGGAATACTGGAGAATTGCAGTAAGGTCGGTGTGGCTGTTAGAGGAGCCTATGGCGAGAACAGCGACACTACAGGAAACATGTTCCAGATATCAAATCAGGTAACCTTGGGGCAGAACGAGGATGAGATCATTTCCGGGATAAGCAATATTACACTGCAAATATCGGAGCAGGAGCGGGTTTTGAGATTAGAGCTGTATAAGCAAAATCCTCTCAAGTTTGAGGACAAAATATACAGATCACTGGGATTGCTCACGAATGCCAGAATCATTTCTACTGAGGAAAGCCTGAAGTTACTCTCGGATGTGAGGCTTGGCGTCATAATGGGATTGATAAAGGGAATTGAAAAGGAAAAAATAAATGAAATGATGCTGATGGTGCATCCGGCGTATTTACAGAAGCTTTCCGGAGGAGAACTTAAACCGGATGCGAGGGATCAAAGGCGTGCGGATCTGATGCGGACACATTTGAGGGATAGCATACAGTAAGGAGTGATGAGAGATGTATGGAAGATTTACTGAGAAAGCTGAAAAAGCTATAAATTTGTCACAGGAAAATGCAATGCAGCTCGGACACAGTTATGTGGGTACAGAGCATTTGCTGCTGGGGCTCTTGAAGGAGGGCACAGGTGTTGCGGCACGTGTTCTGCAGGGGCAGGGCGTTACAGAGGAGAAAGTAATCGGCGAAATAAATGAATTGATTGGCAGGGGTGATAATGATGGCAAAAAGCCCCTTGATTTTACACCAAGGACAAAAAGAGTGCTTGAATTGGCTCTGGTGGAGGCCAGACGGCTTGGACACAATTATATCGGGACAGAGCATCTCCTTTTGGGCATTATGAGAGAGGGGGAAAGTGTTGCTGTTAGAATATTGATAGATCTAGGCGTTGAACCGCAAAAGATGTTCAATGGTATTGTCAAAATGCTAAACGAAGATACACCCACTGCAAGCGGTACGCCCAAAAGCGCCTCCAGTCAAACGAATACGCCCACGTTGAATCAATTTGGGCGAGATTTGACGGAAATGGCAAGGGAAGCTAAATTTGACCCAATTGTAGGGCGCGATAAAGAGATTGAGAGAGTTATTCAAATACTCAGCAGGAGAACGAAGAACAATCCATGCCTCATAGGCGAGCCGGGAGTGGGAAAAACAGCAATTGCCGAAGGCCTTGCGCAAAAAATTACTGAAGGCAATATCCCTGAAATGTTGAAGGATAAAAGGGTGTTTTCATTGGATCTTTCTTCTATGGTGGCAGGAGCAAAATACAGAGGCGAATTTGAGGAAAGGCTGAAAAAGGCACTGGATGAGGTCAGGAAGGCCGGCAATGTAATTTTGTTCATAGATGAAATGCATACGATTATTGGTGCGGGAGCAGCTGAAGGTGCCATTGATGCCTCTAATATTCTCAAGCCGGCACTTGCCAGGGGAGAGATACAGGTAATCGGTGCAACTACAATCAATGAGTATC